>SKXU01000056.1 GCA_007128245.1 Candidatus Woesearchaeota archaeon | reverse complement strand
TATTCTATCTTACGTTTACTCGTGTAAAGCGCATCCCTATTGTGTACGTGCTTAAAGCTCTCGGGTTTGCTGACGCGGATATCGTCCAGCACATCGGTCTTGAAGACAACGGAGAAGTCTTGATTAACTTGTATGAGCACATTGATATCAAGGAGGTTGAAGAAGCTCAAGATATGATTGCTAAGAAGATGGGTATTACGCAGACGCGTGAAATTCGTATTGAGCGCGTACAAGATATCCTTGACAAATACTTGCTTCCTCACGTAGGCCTTGAGCCTGAGCATCGACTCAAAAAGGCGCAGAACCTTGCGCGGTACTTGCGAGAGTTCATTTTGGTAAGTTCAGGTCAACTCCCTCAAGCAGATAAAGATCACTACTCAAATAAACGCCTTAAAATGTCTGGGGACTTGCTTGCAGACTTGTTCCGCGTCAATTTGAAAGTACTTATTGGGGACATGCTCTATAACTTCCAACGGATTGTGAAGCGAGGAAAATTCCCTTCGATTAAAGTGATTATTCGAGACAAGCTCCTCACACAACGCATCTACAGCGCTATGGCAACTGGTGTGTGGATTGGTGGGCGAAAAGGTGTCTCGCAGCGTATGGATCGCATGAACTTTCTCTCAACCCTTAGCCACTTGCAAAGAGTTGTGTCTCCACTCTCATCAACACAAGAGAATTTTGATGCTCGCTCGCTACACTCGACACACATGGGTCGCTTATGTCCGACAGAAACTCCTGAAGGAGGAAATATTGGGCTCAGAAAAAACCTTGCGCTTCTTGCAAGCGTATCACAGCCCGTTGATGAAGAGGCAGTGGTTACTAAACTAAAATCCTTGGGAATGGAGGTTGCACAATGACTGAAGTATTCGTAGATCACAAATATGTGGGGACTGTAAAAGACCCACAAGACTTTATTGAACGCATCCGCTCAGAACGAAGAATGGGAAAGCTCTCTACTTCAGTAAACGTGGTGTTTGACGCGCAAACAGACGCTGTCTTGGTAGAAACCTGTCAAGGACGCGTCGTGCGGCCCCTTCTTGTGGTTAAAGAAGGAAAGCTCTTACTCACGGGTCGCCACGTTGAGCAATTACAAAAAAATGAGCTTTCATGGGCTGACCTTGTCAAACAAGGAATCATTGAGTACGTGGACGCAACCGAAGAGGAAGGGTGCTTTATCGCGTTTTACGAAGATCAAATCACAAAAGACACAACGCACCTAGAAATCGCACCTATGGCAATCACTGGTCTGGCAACAAGCTTAGTACCATTTGGTCAACACAACCACGGCGTGCGTAACGCACAAGGCGCAAAAAACCAAAAGCAAGCTGTAGGGTTGTACGCAGCAAATTTCTACACGCGAATGGATGTGGACTTATCCATTCTGCACTACCCGCAACGACCCCTCGTACAAACAATCATGCACGAGCTCTCAGACTTCAACAAACACCCTTCAGGCCAGAACGTGACGATCGCAGTCCTCTCGTACGAAGGATATAACATGGAAGACGCAGTAGTGATCAACCAAGGAAGCATTCAACGAGGCCTTGGACGATCAGCATACTTTAAGCCCGTGGCTACTGAGGAGCTGCGCTACTCAGGAGGTCTTATTGATGAGGTGTGCCTTCCTGACAAAGAAACCAAAGGGTATCGCTCAGAACACGATTATCGATTCCTCGAAGATGACGGGATTATTTTTCCTGAAGCGCGAGTGCGCGAAGGAGATGTGATCATTGGAAAAACTTCTCCGCCACGCTTTTTGAGCGCAATGGACGAGTACAACCTCACAAGCAATGCGCGCAGAGAGTCTTCTGTCTCGCTCAAACACGGAGAAGAAGGAATTATTGATTTCGTGCTTCTCACAGAAAACGAGGAAGGAAACAAGCTTGTGCAAGTACGTATCCGAGACGATCGCATGCCGGAAATTGGTGATAAATTTACTTCTCGACACGGACAAAAAGGTGTTATTGGACTTATTGTTGCTGAAGAGGATGTCCCGTTTACTGCGTCAGGGATTCGTCCTGACCTCATCTTTGGTCCTCACGGAATCCCTAGCCGGATGACGGTGTCTCACTTGATAGAAATCATTGGTGGAAAGACGGGTGCGCTCTCAGGACGATTCATTGACTCTACCTTGTTTGAGTCAGAAAAAGAACAAGACATCAGAGCAGAACTTGCACATCACGGGTTTCGAGAATCAGGACTTGAAACCATGTATAACGCGATCACAGGAGAACAGTTCCTTGCGCAAATCATGGTAGGAAACATGTACTATATGCGACTTAAGCACATGGTAGCAAACAAGCTTCACAGTCGTGCTCGCGGCCCAATCCAGTTGCTCACCCGCCAACCTACTGAGGGGCGTGCAAAAGAGGGTGGTCTGCGTCTTGGAGAGATGGAGAAAGATACATTTGTCGCGCACGGTGCGTCCTTGCTGCTCAAAGAGCGGTTTGACGCGGACGGTACAGTTGTGCCCGTCTGTGAGGGATGCGGCATGGTGGCTACGTGGGATTATCGTCGCAACCGCGGATCGTGTACCATGTGCGGTGACACCACAGAGATCTCAAACGTGGAAGTAAGTTACGCATTCAAATTGATGCTTGACGAGTTCAAAGCCCTCGGGATTTATCCCAAGCTCTTGCTGGAGAGCAAATATTAGGAGTACTACATCATGGAACAACATATCAGTAAAAAACTACGTGCCATCCAATTTGGCATTCTCAGTCCGCAACAAATCAAAGACATGTCTGCTGCAAAAGTGGTTACTCCTGAGCTTTACGACATGGAAGGTTATCCTGTTGATGGAGGTCTTATGGACGTGCGCCTTGGCGTTATTGACCCAGGACTTCGGTGTAAGACGTGCTCGCAGCGACTTAAAGAGTGTCAGGGTCACTTTGGCTACATCAGTCTTGCGCGACCAGTCGTGCACGTGAAGTTTGCTCGCATCGTCCTTGACTTATTGCGCACAACCTGTCGTGATTGTGGGCGCATCTTGATTCCTAACGAGAAGCGTGATGAGCTCGCAGCGCACTTTGACCGCGCAGAAAAAGAGGGTGGTCTCTCACAGCGACGACTCGCAATTAAGGAATCGCTCAAGAACTTAAAAACAATCAAGAAGTGTCCTCACTGTCAGGCAAAACAACAAAAAATTAGTCTTGACAGACCTACTACGTACTTGGAAAATGATCGGCGCATCAGTCCTATTGAGGTGCGTACGCGTCTTGAGCGCATCACGGATGAGGATATGGCAATCTCTGGATTAAATCCGAAGTTTATGCGTCCTGAGTGGCTTGTTCAAACGATTCTTGCTATCCCGCCAGTGACTATGCGTCCGTCAATCACGCTTGAGAGTGGTGAACGATCAGAAGACGACCTCACCCACAAGCTCGGTGATATCGTGCGTATTAATCAGCGATTGTTTGAGAATATCAACGCAGGTGCGCCAGAGATTATTATTGAAGACCTCTGGGATTTGTTGCAGTATCACGTCACGACGTTTTATGACAACGGAGTATCACAGCTTCCTCCTGCACGCCACCGCAGCGGTCAACCACTGAAAACGCTCACTGCTCGTATCAAGTCCAAAGAGGGACGGATTAGGCACAACTTGGCTGGTAAGCGAACAAACTTTTCTGCCAGAACAGTCATTAGTCCCGACCCCAAAATCGAGCTTAACGAAGTAGGCATTCCGAAAGTGGTTGCTATGAAACTTACTGTTCCTGAGCGAGTCACTGAGTGGAACGCTGAGTATCTCAAAAAGTTCGTTGAGGCAGGGCCTGACGTATACCCAGGGTCTAACTATATTGTGCGTCCTGACGGGAAGAAAAAGAAGATTTCTGATGAGACCAAAGAACAGCTTCTTGAGGAGTTTCAACCGGGGTTTATTGTTGAGCGTCACCTCATGGACGGAGACATTGCATTGTTTAACCGGCAGCCGAGTTTGCACAAGATGAGCATGATGGCACACCGTATTCGTGTGCTTCCCGGAAAGACGTTCCGGCTCAACCCAGCAGTATGTGCTCCATATAACGCGGACTTTGATGGGGATGAGATGAACTTGCACATCCCACAAACAGAGGAAGCGCGCGCGGAAGCTGAAGTGCTCATGCAGGTACAAACACAGATCATCTCTCCTCGCTATGGACTCTCCATTATTGGGTGTAACCAAGACGCGATCACAGGAAATTATATCCTTACGCGTTACTTGGAGTTGCGGCGAGAAGACGCTGTTGATTTGCTTGCTATGATTGGTGTTACTGACTTCTCGCGCCTCCCCGACACTCCTACCGTGCATGGTAGGGATGTGTTCTCCGTGCTCTTGCCTGATGGGTTTAACTTTACTGGTGAGACGCGTACAGGAGCAGAAGTCATTATTGTGGACGGAGTCCTCAAAGAGGGTTTCATGGATAAAGCTAATCTTGGTGAGGGTGCGGGGTTGATGCTCAGAAATATTCACAAGAAGTTCGGAGAAGACCAAGCCTTGGACATCCTTGGGAAATTCTATCGTCTTGGAACCCAGACGCTACTCGTCTATGGATTTAGCTTTACCTACGATGACATTGTCTTGGCTGCTGAGACTGACGCAGAAGTTGAGCGCGTGCTCGCAGATGCACAAGCAGATGTTGAAGACCTCATAACGCAGTTCAAAAACGATAAACTCGAGCCCTTGCCTGGACGCTCAGCAGCTGAAACTCTTGAGCTGCGCATCCTTGATCGTCTCAATAAGGCACGTAACGCTGCGGGTGAAGTGGCAGCAAAGACTGCTCCTGAGGATGGTCCTGTCATGATCATGGCGCGCAGTGGTGCACGTGGTAACGTGATTAACATGTCTCAGATGGCTGCGTGCGTTGGTCAACAGAGTTTCCGTGGTGGTCGCATTGATCGGGGCTACAAAGAGCGTACCCTTAGTTGCTTTGCGCCAAACGACCTCTCTCCTGCTGCGCGAGGATTTATTACGCGTGGCTTTAGGCAGGGTATGAAGCCGTGGGAATTTTTCTTTATGGCCATGACGGGAAGAGATTCTCTGATGGATACTGCTCTGAGAACGCCTAAGAGTGGGTACTTGTATCGTCGGCTTGCTAATGCGCTTCAAGATTTGCGTGTAGAGTATGACGGCACGGTGCGCGATGCGGGCGGTAAGGTAGTGCAGTTTGCGTACGGTGAGGACGGGCTTTCAGTTCCGAGAACGCAAGGCGGAAAAATCGATGTGAAAAAAATCATCGAGCAGGTGGATTAAGATGGCAGATGTATATGCAGAATTTGAAGACAAGCTTCCTCTCCTTATTCGAGAGCAAGTGCGAGAGCACCTTCCAAAGGGTGCTTCAGAAAGTAAGACGCGAAAAGCACTTGAGGCAGTCTATGAAGAGTATCTCAGCTCCCTTGCAGAGCCTGGTGATGCTGTAGGGATTGTTGCTGCTGAGAGTATTGGCGAGCCATCAACGCAGATGACGCTAAACACCTTCCACTTCGCAGGGGTATCTGAGATGCAGGTAACCATGGGTCTTCCTCGGATTATTGAGGTCTTTGATGCGCGTAAAACAATGAAAACTCCTACTATGGAAGTGTATTTGCGCCCGCCCTACAACGAAGGTAAAGACATTAAGTCTGCTGCGCTTCGCATCAAAGAAACCACTATTCAAGATTATGCAACATCATTTAGTATTGATATCGCAGAGCCTTCCTTAACAGTCGCTTTTGATGTTGCGCGCTTAGAAACGGTTGATTCATCAGTTGACGCTGTTGCGCGCATTCTGAGCAAGGGATTTAAGAAAATGAAGGTTGCTATGAAGGGTTCATCGTTAATCATCACTCCCGGAAAAGATCAGTCTCTTAACGACTTGTACCGCGTCAAGGAAAAGGTGCGCAACGTGTATGTTACTGGGATTAAGGGAGTGCATCAAGTACTTCCTGTCAAGCGTGGTGAGGAGTACGTGATTGTTACTGCGGGAACAAATCTTAAAGAAGTGTTTGCGCTTGAGTTTGTTGACGAGACGCGCACGTACTCTAATGATTTGTATGAGGTGCAAGAACTCCTTGGTGTGGAAGCTGCTCGACAACTCATTATTAATGAGGTCCTCAAAGTGCTTAACACGCAAGGGCTCAATATTGATACGCGCCACATCATGCTTGTCGCTGATACCATGACCATGGGCGGGGAGCTTCAAGGGATTAATCGAACGGGTATTGTGCGTGAGAAAGCGTCTGTACTTGCTCGCGCATCGTTTGAGACGCCGTTTAAGCATATTATTAATGCTTCGCTTGTGGGCGAAACTGATTACCTAAACAGTGTTGTTGAAAACGTTATGGTAAACCAACCAATCCCTATTGGGACAGGAATTCCCAAGCTAGTGACGAGGAGCCAAGAATGACTACAGAAGAGATTCGTAAATTATTAGAAGAAGGAAAATTGATTATTGGTCACAACGAGACGGTGCATGCACTTGAGAGTGGTTCTGCTGCTAAAGTGCTTCTTGCACAAAACGCTCCTGCTGCTCAGCGAGGAGTGGTTGAGGAGTATGCGCAGATGCAAAAAACGCCAGTTGTGGCGCTTGAAGTGTCTAATACTGCTCTTGGGACTGTGTGTCGTAAACCTTTCGCTATTTCCTTTATTGCGGTACGTCAATGACAGTATTTGATCAAGAACTCATCAAGCTCATGAACTATTTTGAGCAGAAAACCGGTGCTGTTGTCAAAGATTGTTTTCATGACACGCTAGGAAAGCTCACGTTTGTTGTAGCGCAAGGAGACTTGGGTAAGGCGCTCGGAAAAAGGGCGCAGCACCTCAAAGATTTGGAAAAGCAACTCGGTCGTCGGGTGCGCATTTCTGAGTTTGCTCCTTCACGCCAAGAACTCGTCCAAAACCTTATTGCTCCGCTCAAAGTCGTTGATATTGAGGATCGCGACGACGGTTTGGTCGTCCTTAAGGGTGGTGATGAGCGAACAAATGGTCTGCTTATTGGTAAGCAGGCGCGTAACTTGCGCAATCTTGAGTGGATGGTACGTCGTTTTTACGAAGTCCAAGAAATTAAGGT
>SKXU01000021.1 GCA_007128245.1 Candidatus Woesearchaeota archaeon | reverse complement strand
TGGAATGCACCACAATTTAAATTATTGACTCTTCAGTAGCGAAAACTATTTGAGCGATGTATATTGAACAAGCAGAACCCTCTGTGTTGTCAGTATTTGAGGATAGCCCCGCCCGGATTCGAACCGGGGTCTCAAGCTCCAAAGGCTCGCATACTTTCGACTCAGCCTTTTTAGGTTGATTGGCCGCTATACTACGGGGCTGTACTTTACAGACGAGTTTGCCCTCGTTTAAAAAGGTTGCTTTCTTAGTATGTCGCTGTTTGCGTCAGGTGTGTGAAATGGGATGTGTTTTTTGTGATGATTGTGCTCACGCCGTGTGCTAGGTAGCTTGCAGCGATCATTGTGTCTTGATGTCCGACGGGCTTTCCTTTCTTTTTTTGTTCTCGATATAATTTGGCGGCTATGATTGCTGCTTGGCGAGTAAAGGGTGCTTGTGGGAATGGTTGAATGGCAGTAAAAAAGGTTTTTTCTTGTGTTTCTGTCAGGTTTCCGCAAAGAAATTCGTAGAGCACGAGTTCTGATACATGAAGTTGGCTTGCGTACTTTTGCATTGCCAAAGCAGCTTTTTGGTCTCCTGTGAAAAAGTCGATGAGAAAGCTAGTGTCTGCCCCGATGAGTCCAGTCTTTGTTGATTTCTTTTCTGGCATTTCGTGCTCCTGTGAAGTCTGCGTTCTTGAGTGCTCCTGCGTATTGCATGATGTCATTAGTGTGTTGTTTTAAGGAGAGTATGGTTTCTGAGAAGCTCTTATCTCCTTTGATTGATTTCAGATACTTATATGCTTCATGCGTGATGGTTATTGACGTCGTAGCCATACTAGTACTAGTACTTGTACTAGTATAAAAATGTGTTGTGTGCATCGTATGTCACCTATCGCATATGCGTTAAAAACACTTTCGGCCGTGCGAGTCCAGTGACTCCAATCACAACAGTTATATATACAAAAAGTATACGATTAGTATATGATTCTGTTGCATATTAAGGTTGACGAAGCGCTCAAACAAGAGATTGAGCGCGTGAGTAAGGAACGCCACTTTGCGAGTATGACGGAGTTTGTGCGTGACGCTATCAGAAAGAGCCTAGAAGACTATCGAGCACAGCACGCTCTTGAATTGATTAACAAGAAGAACTTACGTGCAAAATCGGGTGCTCGGCCTTCGCGCAGTGAGCGCGCTAAGGCAGTTGATGAATTATTCGAACTGAAAAAACTGGCTCGAAACAATCGCTAACGGCATCTCAAGCATGAGTAACTCTTTGTCATTTGTCACAAAATGCGTGCACCCGTGTTTTTGTGCAACATACACGTGCACATTGTCTGGGTAGTGTGCATTAATGTGTTCTGCTGCTTTCTTATCAGCATACCGTACGGGAATCCGCTCGAGTTTTCCTGCAATGCGCAGCGGCTCAAAAAGATCTTCGTGCTGGGTCACGTATTTACGCAGTTCATACTCCACAATTTCTGATACGCACACTACAAACTCACACTGCACAGCGCGCTCAAATATGTGTCTTGCGTACTCATCAAGCGGTCGCACATCTTGTGTTCCCAAACAGTAATCGAGCCAGACGTTTGTGTCGATGTACAACTTTTTCTTCACAAAAAACGCTAAGAGTTTTTTCTTTAGGTGTGTTTCGGCCGTGTCTGTCCAGTGATGTCTTACTGTGCGTTCTGTACGATCGCAAAAAGGCGCTGTTGCATCGCGGCGTCACTTGCTGCAATAATTCCGTGCATGGGTTTTTGGTAATCGATTATTTCACCAAGAAAGTCTGTTATGACGCCCCCTGCTTCGATCACCACAAGGTCTACTGCGACTCCGTCGTACACTGATAAAGCAGTAAGAATCAGGCCTGAGAGAGTTCCTGTTGCAAGTGCTGTTGCGGGTGCTGGCATGCTCCCAAAGTCTGCTACGTTTAGGTTATCGTCGGTGAGCGCGTCATACACTCCTCGAAGGCGATGCGGTGCTGTTGGCCAGTCGGTGTAGGTGACATGGCCGAAGTCGTTTGTGGGCGTAGTTCGTGTTCGTTCTCCATTTACGTAGCACCCTGCTCCTTGTTCAGCGTACACTACTGTATGTGTTGCTGGAAGACTCACCACTGCTGCTATGGGTCTTCCGTTGTGGGTGAGTGCGAGCATGAATCCCATGGTAGGTATTTTTTGCGAGAAGGGGATGGTGCCGCAGATGGGGTCGCAGATCCATACGTATTCACTATTGTTTTTCATGCTGCTCTCTTCTTCTCCGAGCACGTCGTGGTCTGGATATGCCTGTGCAATTTCTTGTATGACTAGCGCATTTACTGCTGTATCTGCGGTGGTGACGATGTCATTTGTTCCTTTCTCGTATTTTTCAAATCCGTTCTCGAATTTGTTCATGATCAGCGCATTCGCTTTTCTTGCGATTTCCTCGCAGAATTCCTTGTATTTCATACTTGAGTGAGTGGTCGTGGGCTATTTAATGTTGTTGTCTTCAACGGCTCTGTCCGGAATAGTGTTGGACTAGCTTGCTCTGTGGGCGTATCGTGACCAGAGCCGCTCTTGTCTGTATTGTATGCTCTTCGTACGCTCGTCAATATACTATTCGTTTCCATTTCGGACAGAGTCGTCTTCAACAAAACCTTTAACAAGTCCTCTGCGCTTTCCGCAATATGAAATCTCCTGGCTTACATCATGTTACTGCAATTTGTCGTGACGGAAGACAAAACGTCTTGTTTTACACCAAAACCTTAGGATTACGACTGATCAAGAAAACAGTGAATTTTGATGATCCAACCACGTGGCACCTCTACTACGCTGACGTTACTGGTGTGAAAGGAACCATTCTCACGTTTTTTGTGCTGCCACAAGCGATGCAAGGCCGTCCCGGGTCAAGAACGGTGACGAGAACGTGGTTTTCCTCACAAGATATCACGCATTGGAAGGCGGTGCTCACAGAAAAGCGCGTTCCGTTCATGATTGAGGATAACAACTTACTTTTCCAAGACCCTGAAGGTATGCCTTTGGGGATTATGCGCACGCAAAACGCAAAAAAAGAACTCGCTATTCACGCCGTCACGCTCTCATCAGACAGGCCGGAAGAGTCGCGCTCAGTCCTTGACATTCTTGGCGTTCACAACGCTTCTCTTCAGAGCGGTCAAGAAGTCTTTTTAGAAGAATCAGACGCAAAACCAGGTACTGTTGCGAGCGGTATGGTGCATCACGTCGCGTTTCGCGCCCCTGATTATGAAGATCAAGAAAAATGGCGTCAAGCACTCAAAAAACAGTATCCAACTGAGGTTGTTGAAAGAAATTATTTTAAGAGCGTCTACTTTCGAGAACCAAGCGGCATTTTGTTTGAGATCGCAACCAATGGCCCTGGGTTTTTAATCGATGAAGACGAAGAACACCTTGGAAAAACGTTGCAACTCCCGCCTTGGCTTGAACCGCACAGAAAAGCAATCACAAAGGCGCTTCCACCGCTAGGTGATGATCTATGATACTCACCAGAGGCCCTCAAGAGAGCAAAAAAGTCCTTGTGTTGTTGCACGGAAGAGGCGGTACGGCAGAGGATATTCTTTCACTGACGCAGCATTTACCAGAAGTCTTTGCGGTTGCACCCCAAGCGCCTGGCAGACAATGGTATCCGCACAGTTTTTTACGTTCAAAACAAGAAAACGAGCCGCAATTGTCTGAATCGCTCAACGCCGTTCACGACTTGCTTAACCAATATGTTTCCTCTCATGGAGCACAGAATGTGTTCGTCGCAGGGTTTTCTCAGGGAGCATGCCTTGCTGCCCAAGCCATCGCAACCCTACCCGCAAGGTATGGCGGCGTTGGTATTTTCTCGGGCGGCGTTATTGGTCCCAACGAGGAGCTTGCGGTGTATGAGGGTGACTTGCAAAAAACTCCCGTCTATATTGGGGGTTCTGAGCGTGACCCGTTCATTCCGCTCCATCGCATCCAGACCACAGCAAAAATCTACTCAGAGCTCAACGCTGACGTGACGTTCGCGGTGTATCCTGGTGGTGGACACTCCGTCTTGCAGCAAGAAGTTGATTGGCTCAGGCAACTACTCGCATAATTGTAAGCGTTTCACGAATTGCTTCTCAAGACAACAAATTCTCCTTGCTTGAGCGTCTTTAAGACTTTAGCAGCTCTACACGCAGGTTGAGCAGTTCTTTTGATTGCAGGCGTTTGAGCGCAACACATTTAATAGTCTCCGCTCTTCCCAAGTGTGCATGCTCATTCATTCCGTCACGCTACAAAACATTCGTTCATACCAAGAGCAAACAGTGGATTTTCAAGAGGGTATCACGCTTCTCGCGGGTGATATTGGGAGTGGTAAATCAACTATTTTGTTAGCAATTGAATTCGCGCTCTTTGGTATTCGTCGGGGCGAGATCAGTGGTGATGGTCTGCTCAGGCATGGAGAGAGTGAGGGGGGTGTTACGCTCACGTTCTCAACAAACGCTACCTATACTATTCATCGTTCTTTGAAGCGCTCAAGCCAGGGGGTGCGCCAAGACGGTGGATACTTAGAAGTTAATGGTCGTCAAGAGTTACTCACGGCAAACGAGCTAAAAGCACGCATCTTAGAGATTCTCGGATACCCTTCCGCACTCTTAACCAAGACGAAGGGGTTTGTGTTTCGCTACACCGTCTACACACCTCAAGAGGAGCTGAAACACATCTTGTATGAACCCGACCAGTCTCGTCTTGACACGCTCAGAGCAGTGTTTGGGATTGATCGTTACCAGCAAATAGAGCAGAACGCAACCCTTGTAGGTCGTAAATTGCGCGAGGACAAACGCGTGCTTGTCGAGCAGCTAAACGATCAAGAGGAGTTAAGTGAAAAAGCGCGTCTACTTGCTGATGAATACGCAGCCACACAAAAGCAACAAGACGCTCTCGCAAAAGAACTCTCTGCGCTTACTGCAACGCATGAATCGCTTCTTACGCTTCAAAAAGAACAACAACACGTTCTTGACAATGAGCAGCTTCGCAGACAAGAACTTGCATCGTACACAGCAAAAAAAGATTCTGTGCAGCGCCATGTTGCATCCTTATCATCAAAAATTACTGCTCAGCAAAGCATCCTCGCACAAGACATCTCAGTAGTTGACGACCCTCAACAAGCTATTTCTGAGGTCGAAGAAAAACTGTCTTCCTACAATGAGAAACGCGCGCAAGCACGCGCAAAACGCGACCTCGTGGTAGGACAGCGCAAAGACTTAGAAGAAAAACAATCATCCATCACCGCCCTTGATACGTGTCCGCTGTGTCAGCAAGATGTTGGATCAAGCCATAAACAACACATCTCAGCGGACTTCTCAGAGCAACAAGAGGAGCTTGCACGCAAAGAGTCTGTTTTATCTTCCGCGCTGGAGAAGCTAGGACAAGCCATTTCTCAGCTACAAGAGCGCCGTTCATCCCTTCTTGAGCGAAAGAGGCTCTATGATGCATCGGTGTTAGCAAAGCAAAAGCAATCCCTTGCACAAGAAACCCTCACAGCACTTTTAGAAGAAGAACAATCCTACAGAAAGCAACTGATGACTTTAGAAAAAGAAATTGTTTCTCGGACAAAGCCGCTTATCAAGCAAGAGGCTCTGTTAGGGCTCTCTGAGCGCATCAATGCTCATCAACAACTACTCGCACAAAAAACTGCTCAGAAAGCAGTGCTCTCTGAGCGGGCATCGCAACTCGTGATTCGTACACAAGACGCGCAAAAAGCACTTGATCACAACCGCGCAGTAGCGCAGCGCCTCTCAGACGTAAAGATGCGTGAGCGCTGGCTCTCTGAGAGCTTTATTCCTGCTGTGAAGGTCATGGAAAAGCATGTGCTCTCAGCCATTCACAGCGAGTTTGCACGGTTATTTACCCAGTGGTGTCAGACTTTGCTTGATAATGAGCACGTGTTTGCTACGCTCTCACACTCGTTTGCGCCGCAAGTAACTCTTGCGGGCTATGACGCGGATATCGCGCATTTGTCTGGGGGCGAAAAAACCAGTATTGCGCTGGCGTACCGTCTCGCGCTCAACGTGGTCGTCAATGAGTTTATTCAGTCCTTGCACACATCTGATTTGCTCATCCTTGATGAACCTACTGATGGATTTTCCACTGATCAGCTTGATAGGGTTCGTGACGTCCTCCAAGAGCTTGCTGTCCGGCAAGTGCTTATTGTGAGTCATGAGCAAAAGCTCCAAAGCTTTGTCGATCACATCATCCCTATAGCAAAGCAGGAAGGGATAAGTCATCTGGCTTGATACCACAAGCTATTTAAATACGCAGTTGTGATATGTTTTTGTGAGACGAGAGCGGCTATCAGGTATCCTACTCCTATGTGTGCTTTTGGTACTACCGTTCACCTTGGCTTCTTTTTCTGCAGAGCTTATCACTGTGCAAGAAAATGTCTTTCCCGGGGAAGTGGCTCGTTTTGAACTCTACATAACCAATCAGTTATCCTCTACTGATCGGTATATCATAAGTAGTGAGCAAGTCAGTTACTTGCTTGGATTCGATCCGCGTCCAGGAGATGTGGCTCCTGGAGAAACAGCTCTTTTCGGACTGGAAATCACTCCGAGTTTCGCAGTGAATTTCGGCACCTACCGTATTCCTATTCGCATTCGCTCCCAAACCAGCGGCGAAGTGCAAGAGCTCAATCCGCTCATTCGCATTCGTGACCCTGAGCGCGAACCTGGGGTATACAATCCGAGTGTCGCGTTAGGCATTAGCTTTCCTGAAGCTATTGATCCGCGAGACGAAGCTGTTTTACGGATTAATTTGCGCAATCGAAACGCTCGCGTATATGACGAACGAGACCCGCTCACTATTGTTATTGACGGAGAATTATTTTCTCGCACATACCCGACGCAGCTTGGAGGAGTGAATCTTGAGGGTGAGCGAGCGTCTGAGCAGCGATTCACTCTTAACCCGTTTCAACCTCCTGGCGAGCATTCATTGAGTGTTGAGGTACGTGTAGAAAACCGCACAGTGTCTTCTGAGCGCGCACAATTTCGCATCATAGAATTTAGTGACTTGCAAGAGGAGTCCTCTGCGCACTCAAGTCTCTTCCGCTACACGACGCGCTACACTGTGTCTAATCAAGGAAATATTCGTGAGGATGCGCGAGTAGA
>SKXU01000085.1 GCA_007128245.1 Candidatus Woesearchaeota archaeon | reverse complement strand
CCCACACATCAATACCCAGTAGCGGAATCAAGCCCTGACTAATCGGACTATCTTGATTTGCAGTAGACACCACACGAAGCTGACCGTCACCATCAAGGACAAGCCACGCCCACCCAGAACCAAACTGCGTCAACGCAGCTTGTTTAAAGCGCTCTTTGAAAGCCTCAAGACCGCCAAACGCAGTGTCCAATGCGGAAGAGAGCGCTTGCGAAGGAGTGGTCGACTCAGGAGTCATCCACTGCCAAAACTTTTGATGGTTTGATGCTCCACCACCATTGTTGCGTACAGCAGAGCGGAACTCTTCAGGAACAGCACTCAAATCAGCGAGCACCTCGTCAACAGGCACATCAGCAAATTCCGTGCCTTCAACGGCAGCATTATACTTGCTCACGTACCCAGCGTAGTGTTTTTGGTGATGAAGCTTCATCGTGGCCTCATCCACGTGTGGTTCAAGAGCATTGTAATCGTACGGTAATGGAGTAACTTGTTCTGTCATGTTGTGCATCCCTCGATAAGTACGAAGAAGTAGAGTTTTAAATAGGTTATCCTTACTCAACAACGCATGAAGATATTGCTTGTGAACGGTTCAGTACGCAAAGAACACACTACACATACGCTCCTAGAAAAAGCACGCAAAGGGTTTGAAGAGCAAGAGTGTGAAACAGAACTCATCCACTTGATTGATACACAATTCCCGCACAAATACGTGTATGACGAAGATAACGAACCAACAAGACACCCCACACCAGAAGTACGCGCAATACTTGATAAAATGGTTGCGGCAGACGGGATTGTGTTTGGCACGCCCACGTACTGGATGAGCAGATCAAGCCTTATGCAAAGCCTGCTTGAGCACCTTACAGTTGAAGAATACAACCCTCCAAAAATACAATACCCCTTGTACGGAAAAGTAGCAGGCATCATCGTTACAGGAACCCAAGGAGGAAACACAGGCGTCGCAGCGCAACTCGCAGTAGCACTCTCACACTTCGGCTTTCTCATACCCCCATTCGGAATTTGCTGGCACAGCCCACACATGAAACACACACAAGAGAACTGGAATGAGCACGTACCAGCACTGATTGTACAAGAAATGCTGCAAGCACTACACACATACAACACACATGGTCAGCACACGCAACCTCAAAAGTAGAGCACAAGAAGTCATAACCCTCCTCGAAAAAGAATATCCTGTCTTTGAAACAGCGCGAGCAAATTTCCTAAAGTGAACATCAATAATCAAAGTCCGTACTTGGATTCATAGCTCCTGGTAGGTAAAATGGATGTTCAAGCGCGAACTCCAATGTCCTGTACGCACCAGAACGATTCTGAACTTGATCGCATACCAAATTAAGGTGTTTGTTAAGAAAACCATCTAGACCGTTTATGATGCGCTCAAGCTGATGGCTTTGAGAATAAGACCCCTTTTGTGCAATGCGTAAAACATGCTCGGAAGCTCCAGCAGCAGTCAAGAGAGTTGCTGCAAGAACGCTTTCTCTTCTTGAAAGAACCTCTTGTAATATGCGAGCCAGGTAAAGTTCGAAAAAGCAAGCGTATGACATTTCTAAGGTCGTAGTTTGTGTTCGTAAAGCAAAAGACTGCTTAATCGCATGCGTCACAGGATAGTCTTGAAATGGGAGGAACACATGTATATCTGGACCAGTTCCGAGATAATGCACTAAAGGCCAATGAGATGCTCCTCTAATCACTCCAACTGAATTTCCAATATTTAAGATGTCTTTGGCTAACGCTTTATCCCTAATCCTTGCATCTGAATCAAGAGTTTTGAAACAAGTATCATATGCCGTAAACGTTTCTTTACGAGGATCTAAAAAAAAGTTCCACTCCACGCCTTCAGGATTAATAGTAGAAACCTCATCAGGACAGCGCTCAAAAAGCAGAGTAGGGAAGAAATTCGGAATGCGTTGAGAAAAAATTTCAATCATCTCAATCACTTGCGGATTGACAAAGGATAAACCACTAGATACTATTCCATGTCGAAAGTAGTCAGTAAGAGCTTGTGCGCCCGCATAAGCACCAGCATGGGGTTCTCCTTGCTCAAGAATTATTGCGTCTATTCCCTCAGCAAATTTTTCAAGATTACTCATTCGGAACTCCACATTATCTTTATGGTCGTGAAACACTATGTTTACGTGCTGAGAGTTGAATTGAGATTCCTGATATTGAAAATGCACGCAATAATTAAGATGTTTTCTGATTTAAATCCTCTGGAAAAACCACCCAGTAATAAGCAAATCAGAAAGATGAATTCTTCGGCACACACAAAGACCTTCTGATAGAATAAGTCGTGGCCAAACTCGGTAAATCTTTTGAGTAAAGAATTTTTCGCATCGAAGCTCGACAAGCTTCATAAGGTGAAAGGGGTTGGTTTACACATTGAGGCGGCGCAACATTCGGAGAAACGCTCATTGAGTCAACTTCCTTACGGATGACTCGAGACTGTGTTGGATTAACAGCGTAGCTGGGCTGTTGTTTTTCTCGGCGGCATCTTGAGGCGCCCAATTCCTCCCACCTTTGCAGGATGTACTTTGATTGTTCCTCGCTAGGATAGATATTTGTCATAGTAGACTTGTTGCTTTGAGTATTCATAAGTCTTGGCTGTGATTACATGAAAAGATTGCGTCACAAACAAGAGATTATTTTTCTTTTCGGAAAGCTTTTCAAGCAATTACGCCTGTACAATAAAAGTATGAAACTCCAAGCACGCGCACAAGAAGTTATCACACTCCTCGAAAAAGAATATCCTGTCTTTGAAACAGCACTGGACTGGGAAGAACCGTGGCAACTCGTCGCAGCAGTACTCTTGTCAGCACAAACAACGGATGAGAACATTAACCGCGTCACAAAAACACTCTTCAAAAAATATCCCACACCACAAGCAATCGCAAACGCCTCAATAAAAGAACTCGAGCAAGACATCTACAGCACAGGATACTATAAAGCAAAAGCAAAAAACCTCAAAGGCATGTGCACAGCACTCGTAACTGAGCATAACGGAGTCGTCCCAGACTCTCTCGCACAGCTCATTACGCTTCCCGGCGTAGGACGAAAAACGGCTAACGTCGTACTCCACGTACTTCACGATAAACGAGAAGGTATTGTCATGGACACGCACATCGCACGCGTCACACACCGCCTCGGATTTACGAAAGAAAAACACCCACTAAAAGGAGAGCAAACCATGATGCGCATCCTCCCAAACACGCAATGGAAGGAATGGGGAGATCTACTTATTCAGCACGGAAGAAAAGTCTGCCACGCAAGGAAACCGCACTGTGAAAAGTGCGTGCTCAGCGACATCTGTCCTACAGGAAAAACTATTCTGAAAACGCGCGCAAAAACGACACCACACCCTGAATCATAAAGATGGCTGCAACAGCATAATACAACGTCTCAGGCCATCGAAAAATCACGATGCCAGCACCGATGTAGAGCACGCCCAAAAAGACCAAGCTCATCTTATCAGCTAGTTTCATGTTTCACCTCCAAAAATGCTCGCACCAAATACTGACCTCCAAGTAACACAAGTCCTCCAGCCACCCAGATGTAAAAAAACTGGGGATAAAAAACGATAAGCAAGCACAACGCCACATACACCGCCCCAGTAAACACGTGACGAACGCGCTCAGTGTGAGACGTGAGGTGTGCGACGCGATCAATCCCAGATAGTAAGAGTGGATTCTTCTGCAACAAGAGCAACAACGGAGACTTCTTTTTTGACCGAACCATATTCTGCTTTACTCGATGCCAAAAATCACTGAAAAAAATGATGTTACAAAACAATGCGAGCACGATAAGCACCCAAAGATAAGATAAACTACTATAATAGTCGCCCCACGTCAATAGCAGACCAATCTCGTCTAAGAATAATCCAAGACCTGCTCCATACAGCAACGCGGCGTGCGTGCGAGTAAAGTACTCGGAGCCAACGATGGCAATCCATCCCCCAATACAGAGGAGTAAAAATCCGATGTAGAAGTGATGAATGTGGTAGCCAAACAAAATAATGTTTGAGCCGACATAAAACTGTGTTTCAGGCATAATACCTGCCTTAGCAGCAGCTGCGAACTCAGACTCTGCGGATCCCGCAAGCCACACGCTTAAACGAATAAGCAGTACAGAACCAAGAAAAGACGCTGCAATCAGAAACGGAAGTCGCTTATCATCCTTGACCATACACCAGAGAAGACAAAATCAGTTTAAAAGCCTTCAGTGCGTTGACGAAACAGCTCAGCTTGCTTGATAAGTACTTGGACATGCTCACGAGGAGAAAGACCTGTGTACATCTCAAGCGTCACCGTCTTTACAGGACTGTTTGCGAGAACTTTCTGGCACAACAACAAAACCGCCTCAGACCACTCAGAACCATCAAACACTCCATGCAAGTCACGCACATACTCTAAGGGACCAGAAGGAACAACAACATGCAGCTGCTCAACGCGCCAATCAATGCTGTCAAGAACGGCAACACACCACGCAACGCACGCATCAACTGAAGACGAAAACTGAGACGCAGTAACAAGCAAATGACTCACATCACACAAGAGCGAAGCATCAACAAGCACTTCATGAACGCGAGTGTGAAATAACTCATCATCGCACGTCACCCCGGGATGCCATTTTTGTGCGTCAGGAGACCCTGTTGAAAACACGCATTGCAACTCTGCAACAATAGATTTCTGAGGAAACAGTCGATTCAGGAACTGGATATCAGAGCGCACACGACCAGCACGCTCAGGCGAGTAGCGTCGAGGAAGATGAAAACCTAGTGTCTGTGCATCAGAGCGAGCGGCAAGCAAAAGCTCATCAGAAAACTGCTCCTGAAAACCCTCACTGCCAAGCATGGCAACACCAGAGCGCACGATGTTATGCAAACTCACTCGCACACCAGCCTCTTGCATGCGCAGCATGGCATCAATACCAGAAGTCTCAACCCCTGCAACGTTAGAAGAAGCCACGAGTTGGAGCGCATCAAGGTCCTCGTCAAGTCCCGGACACCACGCAATATACGGCTTCATACAATGCATAACATACGAAGGAATATAAGTACCTTTTCACTTCTACACACATGGCATTGCCACAATACACCCCACAAGAACCAAAAGATCCAATCACGCAAGAAAAAGAGCGATTGTATCAAAGCATCAAACACATCCCACTCCGTATAGGCGTACACGCAGGAAAAGGAGGCGTGGGAAAAACCTTTTTTGCCACACAACTCGCACTCCTCCTAGCACAAAATGGGAAAAAAGTAGGGTTAATCGACGCCGACGTGGACTGTCCAAACGTGCCAGAAGCGTTCAACCTAACAGAAGAGCTGCGCTTTTCTGAATCAGGAAAACTCATGCCTATACACCACCAAGGAATACGCATGGTAAGCACGGGATTTATGCAAGACCCTGAAAGCCCTATCATGATACGAGGACCAATCAAGCACCGACTCCTCACGGACTTTATCGAAAAAACTGATTGGCAAGACCTTGACATACTCATCTTTGACTTCCCACCAGGAACCTCAGACGTTCCCTTAAGCGCGATGCAAGTAGCAAATCTTACAGGAATCATCTTGGTGACGACGCCAGAGCGAAATAGCCTGCGAGACGCGAAACGAGCAGCAGGAATGGCTCAACAAACAGGACACCTCATCTTAGGAGTAGTAGAAAACATGGCAGGAGAAGTCTTTGGAGAAGGAGGCGGACAAGAACTCGCAAAAGAACTCAGCGTGCCATTTATTACGCGCATCCCGCTCGACAAAGACATCCGCCAGTTAGCAGCAGACGGAAAGCTCGCACTCCCAGAAGAAAGTCAAATACGTTTTATGGACTATCTAACGTAACATCACCGTGCACGGTGCACTGACAGAGTAACCGGTGATCACCATCATCAGCACCAAACATTTCAAGCGTTTGAGACTCACGAGGAGTAGGAGAAGACAAGTTCTCATTTCCAGAAACAATTTTTGTGATGCACGTGCCACACACCCCGTTTGAGCAACCAAACGGAACAGAAGAACCTTCTTGTTTACACACATCAATCATCTTTGCCCCTTCATCAACATCCACGGTTAACTCGTCCATCACAAATTCTACAGTAGCCATACATGAGGATGAACTTGTAAAGATTAAAAGACTTTACTTTTTGAGTGTGCGCACACCATACACAACTGCTACCACAACGCTCGCCCAACCCACAACAACTGCAACCCAAGGAGCTCCACCAAAGGCAAGATAACGATATAATTGAGGGATGCCAAGCATAAGCCCTCCAAACACGAGCAAACCCAATATCCACTGCGATAATCTGTCCATAAAAAAAAGAAGTGCGTCGACTATTTATTGATTTCGGGAGCGTTCCCACTCAGTCCACGCACACGCAAGCAATGGAAACGCAATAGTAGCGTCACAATGCACCTTCACAGACAGAGCCTTAGTGCTCACCTTCGCCCAAGAAACCGCTTCGTCAGGACGCGCACCACTATCAGAACCATCAAACTCCTCTCCTGTGTTGATGAACACCGCGTAGTCTAATCCATCACGCAAGATATTATTGAGTAATGTGAAGTGCTTTGCAATCCCCCCACCCAACACCACTGCACCAGTAGAGTCGGCGTTGAGGGTGATATCAGTAATGACTTTTGTTTCGCGAGCAATATCAACAACGAACTCCTTGTCAGTGTGTGAGCGAAAATAAAAGAGCTGGCCAAAACTTCCATCCTGAATGCCCGGACAAAATACTGGGATGTCATTTCTCGCAGCCCAAGTCAAGATCGACTCGTCATGATCCAGACGCTCACCCACGACACGCAACAACTCAAGAGGCGTAATAGTCTTTTGCTCAGAGAACACCTCATCAAGCAAAGGAGAGAGAAACTTATCAAGCTCTGCGTAGCGATCAGTCGGCACAAAAATGTTTCCTATACGATGAATAGATTCGTCAAAAAGCATCCTTCCCTGAGCACGAAAAGAACCGAGCTTAAACGGCTTAAAACACTTCATGACATCTTCCTCAACGCCACCGGCGTTCGTGACGAGAACGTCCACGTAGCGATGCTTGACAAGATGCACGATCAACTCACGCAAGCCAGAAGAAACCATGTT
>SKXU01000006.1 GCA_007128245.1 Candidatus Woesearchaeota archaeon | reverse complement strand
GCTTCTTCTACGAGGTCTACTTGATGCCAGAAGTCTGTTCTGTATGGAGGGATAAGCACTGTATCTTCTTGTACGCTGAGACCTGACTTTGTCAGGCTTGCATCAATTGATTCTTGTGGAATGCCTGCTCGTTGTGCGACGTAGGCGCGATCAAGAGGCAGCTGTTGCATGCGCAAGTCAGGGCAAAGCACCATTTCTCCGGTGTCATAAAGTACCATCATCTCTTCGATTGTACCTCCAAGGTCTGAAAGCGCACACGCAATCATGTTAAGCCCCTGCATGAGAGTGCGAGGATCATTTCCTGAGCATTCAATGAATACATCTGTCGTATCTTGAGTGACTTCTCCGGCTTCTTTACTGTTAATAATTGGGGGCATGGAGAGCACGGTGTTATTTGCGTCTACAAACACAGGGTAGACGTTCGCGTCTTTGAGTAGGTGTGCGTATTTTTTTCCTGTGGGATGTTCTGTGAGGAGTTTGTCTGCGGATATTTCTCTGTCCATCTCTAGTGGTGTGAATGTGATGTCTTGCGGATTCTTTGCGGTGTAGGTGATGGGGAGCGTGATCTTGTCAAGAGGATAGATTCCTATGGCGACTTTTTTTCTGTGTCTTCCGAATGTGATATGGAGTTTTTCTTGTAAATCAATAATGTGCTGTAGCTTCTCGTCAGTTAGTGAGAGTCCTCGCACAATGCAACATCGTGTGTGCGCTCGCACCTGTGCAACATCTTTTTTGACATGCACTTCTCCTGCGCCCTTTTGTGCGGTGTAGGTGGGGGTGTCTTGCCATCCAAGGAAGGTGTTGACTGCGCGCGCAAGGCCTGGTACTGAGAGGAGGTCTGGTCTGTTCGGAAATATTTCTACGCTAATTTCTTCATCAAAGCTATCAATATCTGTTCCGAGCATCGTAATTGTTTCTCGTAAGTGCTCGTCAGAAATGTTTTGTTTGAGCAGTGCTTTAAGAGCATTTTTTTGAAAGGTAAGTGTGGGCATGTTAGTGTTCCTCCTGGTATGCAGGCTCGGTTCTTAGTCGCTCGAGATCGTTGTCGTAGATGTGTCGCAAGTCAGTGATGTCATAGTAGTCTGTGATGATTCGCTCCATTCCAAGACCCCATGCGAGTACGGGGATATCTTTTCCGAGAAGGGGTATGACGACTTCTGGTCGGAGCACCCCCATGCCGCCAAGCTCCACCCATTGCTGTCTTCCCGGGTGGTAGACTTCTACTTCTGCTCCTGGTTCTACGTAGGGAAAGTATGCTGGTCTGAATCGTACGTCTGTAAATCCCATGCGTTTGTAGAATTCTTTTTGTAATCCTATAAGGTCTGCGAGGCTGAGTCCTTCTCCGACGACAATCCCTTCTACTTGATGAAACTCAAAGAGGTGTTTCCAGTCTAGTGTTTCATTTCGAAACACTTTTGCGACAGAAAAATATTTTGCTGGGAGAGGAAGATTTTCTTCTTTGATGCGCCGCAGCATTTGTGCGGATAGTGCCGTGGTGTGTGTTCTCAGAAGGACTTTTTGGGACTCTTCCTTGCTAAATGGTGTTTGCCACCCAGTACTTCCTGTGTTCGCTCCAGTTTCGTGTATTGCTTTGATGTCTTGCCACCACTCCGGGAGCGTTCCTGGTTTTGTCAGGTAGAATGTGTCTTGCATTTCTCGTGCTGGATGGTCTTGGGGTACAAATAATGCGTCCAGATCCCAGAACGCTGTTTGGGTCATGGTGCCGTGCATTTCTTGAAAGCCCATTTCCACCCAGAGTTCTTTGATGCTGCTGATTGCGTCTTGTACAAAGTGTCTTCTGCCAAAGTGTATGCGAGGTACGGGCGTGGTGACGTCGTAGTGTCGAAACTCTTTGTCTTTCCACGCTCCTGTTTTGAGATCTTCGTGTGTAAGGCGTTCTGCGTAGTCCTTGCTAAGGTCTGCGTTTTGTAGTGCTTTTCCAAGTTCAGTGAGGGTGATGGTGTGCGTTGTGCTTGTTGTTTTTTCAAGGAGTCCTCGGTCGATAAGTTCTTTTGGTGGGTTGCTCGGGTTTTTGAGTGCTGCTTGTTTTTCTTCAAACGAGACGTCTTTGATTTTTTCAATAACTGCTCCCATCTGGATAGCACCTGCTTTTTTGAGTGCGCCAATTGCTGCGTTTATTTCGTCTCGCTCAAGACCTGCTTTTTGCTGAATTTCTTTAAGTGATCGCGGCTTGTCAAGTGCTGCTAAGAATCGCTCTTCGGGAAGTCCTCGCTTGACAACGTCTTCGCCGGTGGCGGTGAGTATGTATCCTTGTGTTTCTTGCTTTTTGAGCGTGAGCACTTTTTTGTTTGAGAGAAATTGGCATGCACGCATCGCCTCTACTGGTTGTACTCTTGCTTGTTGTGCGAGCTCCTCGATAGTTTGTCCGGTCGCGACGTGCGGCAAGACGTTCTTTTCTGTTGGCGAGAGGCTTTTTACGAGCTTTTCTGTCATTATCGGGGTGTGAAGAACGGTCGTTTATAATGGTTGCTTGGAGAAGGTGAAAGAAAAGAAAAAATAGTGGCGTGTTTACGCCTTGATTTTTTTGAGCTCGTTCCATGCGATCTCGAAGTATCCTTCGAGTGCTGACGCAAAAAATGGTGTGTTAATCCAGATGCCTACGTCGTAGGTTGGGTGGATTTCTGCGTCGTCCATGATCATGAATACGAGTTCTTTGCTGTCTACGATGATAAATCGTGCTTTTGTTTTTGCTTCTCGTACTTCTGCGAGTCCCTCAAGCAGTTTCACCATCTTTTTTGTTTCATCAGTAATTGGTGCGGCGATGCGGATCTTTACTCCTCGTTTTACGAGTTGTTCAAAGATTGGTTTGAGCATCTCTGCTTTTCTCAAAAACCCTTCTGCGGTCGTCGCAATAGTTACTGTTTCTTCGGCTCCTCGAATCGTGAGTTCTAGGTGGTTGTACAGGTTGTGTCTTCCTTTTAGACTTCCTGACAGGTCGCTTGGTTCAACGAGTTCTACTCCTTGTGTGTGCAAGTTGTTGAGTTCGTTGATGATGTCTGTGCTCTTAAGCTCGACAAGTTTTTGTACTTGCTCTTCTGCTTCTTGGCGTACATTCTTTTTTACTCGCTCAAGCACTTCTTGTGGTGGTACTGCAATATACTTGATTGGCTTGCCAAGCTTCATGATGACGAATCCTTTTTTCTCAAGGCTTTCAAGAACGTCATAACTTCTTGACCGTGGCACGTTTGCAATGTCTGAGAGTTCTCCTGCGGTACTTACTCCTCGTGAGAGTAGCGCAGTCCAAATCTTTACTTCATACAAGTTCAGGTTAAAGTACCTGCGTAGCTTGCTCAAAAATTCTTCTTTTACGATCATATGTCTTTTTCCCCCATGACAGGGTCTACTCACCCCTTATCTACAGGTCATAACCTCCTCCTGCTATAAATATGTTACTGTTGTGTTTGGGTGAAACACTATCTTTTCTTGAGGGTGATTATTAGAAACTGTTCATTCGGAAGAGTAACTCGTCCTCGTACTTTGTCGGTAACAAGTTTTTCAAACCATGTGCGCGGGCCAATATCTTTTTTTTGCCCAATACTTTTTGTGGGAAATGACGCGATAAGCCAGTTGGTAGTAATGCCCTGAAGAAGTGCCTGTACGCGACCCCATTCTTTTTCTTCAAGGCTGTCAAAGACTTTGAACGCAAAGGTTACATCTGCAAAAGGAAGGGCCTGTACGGTTTCTGAGCGCGTTAGATCCATGCAATGTTGCGAGTGCTCAATACCTAGTGATGCGTGAAATGCTCCGACAAGTGCAAGGTCTTCGCATGCGATGTCGACGCTGTGATACGCACACTTCACGCCCAGAAATGGGTAACTGAAGGGATTGTACCCGCACCCAAGGTCGAGTATACTTTCTGGTTTTCCCGTGATGGTGAAGAGTTGTTGGTAGAGCGAGTCATAATACGGCAGGCGCTCGCTGGTAGATCGATGAATCTCAAGAACGTCTCGTGCTCTTTGTGTTGTAGGTTCCTGGATGAGCTGAGTGATTGCGTGTTCACGTTTCGCAGGGTATTTGTCTGTGAAGAAGACTCCGTAGACTCGTCGCAGGTGCTCTCGGATGTCTGAGCGCATTTTTTGGAAGTGTTTTTTCTTATAAAATCGTTCGGGATCTTGCTCGTATTCCTTTTCTGCCTCTGGATGCTTTTTGAGCCATTCGTGCACGTGCTGCTGGGCAAATGAGAGAGAAATTCCTCTGAGTTCTTTTTTATCTATGATTTTTTCTACAAGGTCTACCATCGAAGCACTCCAGCAACTCCTCCTAGCGCGTCTAATTGTTGCGTTTGATGCTCAAGAAGACGTGTGCTTCCTCCTGTGTTCTCTACTGTTTTGAGGATATCATATAATCGTTCGTGCGTGTTATCTTCTCGCATGCGCTGAAGTGTGTCTTGGCTTACAATAAGTGTGTGTATTTGTCCAAGAGATGCTTTTTCTTCGCATTCATCAATTCCGTAGCAGCCGCTGTCTTGTGCGATTGCGGAGAGTACTTGTGCGAGCAGTGCTTCTTCTTGCAGTGTTGCGTCTTCTTTGAGTGCTTGCATGACCTCTGGTCTTTGCGCAAGCTCTCTCATTGCTTGCGCACCTACGTGTCCTACTGTTGCGGTAATCGTTTTTTTTGCAATGTCTTTTGGGAGTGTGCGCAGTAAGTATTCCGTCCAGAATGCTGGGCTTGCGATGACGATGCGTGCATACGCTTTTTTTGCGTCAATATCGTGTATTGCTGTTGCAATGCTTTTCCAAAAGTTTTCATTGCCGCCTCCAGGAGCTTTTTTCGCGACGTCTCCTTGCAAAGTGGTGAGCATGTCGTATCCTCTGCGGGTCAGTTCTGCAAAGTGTGCTTGTTCTCTATCAAAGGTCACCAATAGTACATTCAGTGGTTTGGCGTCAAGCGCCTTTTCAAAGCGCGCTCGCGTGAGTGGATCCCATTGTTTTTTGAGTCCGAACTCTTCTCCTGGCGTGAGCGAGAAGCTGTGGTGGTCTCCAAAGCTCACTAAGTCCTCTGGTCCTTGGGTGATGACTCCTTGTACGCGTAGCGCATCGTGCTCAAGTTCTAGTTTTACTACGCGCACGCTCAATTGCATTGTTTTACGAATGGATTTTGTGCGGTCTTCTCCTAGCGTTATTTTTCTTTCTGTCTTACCGCTTATTTCATCATCTTCTGCGATGATGTGGGTGAGTTCCCACAGGTCGTCAAGGTGTTCTACGCGTACACGTACAAACCCTTCTCGGGCTTTTTCTTCAAGAAGCTGCATGATTCTTAAAGAAGAACATTTATATATATAGTTTTGTCGGGTTATCCTTATGGTGAAGGCCACGAGGGCACAAGCGGGAGCAGCAGTTTTAGTGGTACTTATTGCGCTGCTCATCATTTTGTACGTGCTTTTTTTACCTCCTGATCAGCGAGCGATTTTGTTGGGTGAGACTGCTCCGTCTCAGCCTGGGCAGCCAGGAGTTCCTCCTTCAGGCCCTGCTGCTCCGTCGTTGCAGGTCTTGTATTCGACCCAGCCCGAGGTGTTTACTCCTCGTCCTTCTGAGCAGCGTAATCTTCCGGTGTTTACCGTGCGTACCGTCACTTCGGGGGATGTCTTGTCTGAGCGTTCTGGACTTATGGTTGAGCGCTCAGTATTTCATCAAGATGTCCAACCCATGACGTTTTCTCTTCCTACTGCTTCAACAGATAATGTCTATCTCTCGTTTATTGTTCGAGAAGGCCATGGTTCCCTGCGTATTCGTCTGAACGGACAAGTAATTTTTGATAGCGCAATCACGCAGCGCCAGCCCGCTCCGTTGCGTCTTCCACAGAATTTGCTTGAGTCGCATAACGAGCTTGAGTTCTCAGTTTCCAGTGTGGGTTTTCGTTTCTGGGATACGCATCGCTACTCGCTTTCTGAAGTACGTATCACTGGTGATGTGACGTCTCTTGAGCTTGCTGACTTCACGCAACGTGTCGTGGTGCGCGATCGTGATTCGGTGGATGCTGCGCAACTCGTGTTTATTGCTGAGTGTCAAGAGCCTGCTGGACGGCTCACTGCCCGTTTTAATGGTCAAACGATTTATGCTGGTGTTCCTGAGTGTGGAATGCCTGTCACGGTTGATTTGGGCGTCTCTCGTATTCAAGAAGATGAGAATACGCTTGTGTGGAGCGTGGATGCTGGCCAGTACACCATCTATGACGCCGCGTTTATTATTCATCGTACCACTGAGATTCCTCTTGATTCGTTTATCATCTCTCAAGAACTGTATAACAGAGTGATTTCTGACGGGGGAAACTTCCATATGCGCCTCACATTTCAGCAACCCGGTGCTGAGGGTATGGTGCGCGTAAATAATGAGGATCTTGCGTTCAGAACGCATCGCATGTCATTTTCTGCTCCTATCACTTCCTTTGTGCGCCCCGGACAGAATGTCGTGTCTGTTCTTGAGTCAAATCCTCATGTGGTTGCTATGGAAGTGCTATACGGATGATGTGGGTGAGTACTCATGGCTGATGCACTTGATAGATTCGCAGAACTAGGCTCTGATGGACTCTTTGTTCTTTCTAGCTTTATTTTGATTGGTCTGTTCTTGTATGATATTTTCGTTTTAGGGCTTGCGAGAAACGCCACGACCATGAGCATTCTCTTCAGTCTTTATGGATTTGTTGGGGGTCTGATGTTTCCGCGTCTGCAGCGCGTCTATGATAACAAGACTGCGTTGAGAAAAATATTTGGGTACACTGCTGTCGCGGTATTTCTGCCGTATGCACTGCAACTCTTTGCTAACGTGCTTGTGAATCGCATAGGAACTGGCTTTTTGGGTACTGTGGCTCTTGAGCTGTTTGGATATATTAATCCTGATGCGGGGCGTCTTCCTTGGTTTGCTGTTGCCGTACTCTACTTTGCTAGCTGGCCTAACTTTTTGGTGAACGCTTTGCGCCAAAGCAATTCCGGAGCCTTAAAACTGATTTTTCAGATAATCAATGCTCTGGCTTGGGGCGCCATTCTCTTTCATCTTATGTGGGTAGTTTTTGCCGTCTTTGCCGTTACTCCTATCGCCGCGATGGAAACACCTCAATACGAACCTCCTACCGTGCAGGATGTGATTGACTTATTTTTTGGACGTCCAATTGACGCTGCTCGTGGCATTATAGACCAACGAAGAAATGATACGCAAGACTTTTTGGATCGTACTT
>SKXU01000031.1 GCA_007128245.1 Candidatus Woesearchaeota archaeon | reverse complement strand
GAACTATAGAACCACGCTAGTGCCTTGGTTTAGATCACGAGAACGAATAATTTGTGATGCGGCCCAACAAGAAGTACTCGCATCAAAAAGACTGGTGTTCGTAAATGGAATACCCATAATTCCGCTTGTGTGTAATGAACGTGAATCAAGGATAGTGCATAGAGCATATGCTCGCTCAAGAGCAAAAGTAATTCTCTCAACAGAATGTGGGTCTTCACCAAACAATCTGCGTATCATGAGCCAGCTTGCTCAAAGCAATGCCCCAGACAGCTCATGGTACGATGAAGAATTGCTTGGAGGAGCAACTAATTTTGATAGATTGATACGATCACGAGCAGTACAAGCAGATGCGCACTTTATAGCATCAAACTGCTTTGAGCACATGTCGGGAGCCGTACCATTAGACTTCCAATCCCCAATAGCGTATCGTGTGGTTCCAGGAACCTACATACACGTAGAACTCCATCGCTAATTCCTAAAAAAACAATGTGACTTATAAGCCACAACCCCTCAACACTTATCATGCGTACATCAACGACACTGATAGCTTCCATCATACTAAGCATCGCGCTACGCGCAACACTCATCTTCCAAAATCCCGCATTAACTTGGGAAGCATATCACACACTTCTGCATGTACAGCACATCATGGAAACAGGACTGCCACTGATCACCTCTGAGCTTGCGTGGGGAGGAGCACACATGCAAACAAACCCCCTGTTCTACTACGTCATCGCGTTTGCCACAATATTCCTCGAAGCAGAAACAGCCGCACTGTGGGCACCAAACATACTCATTAGCCTGCTGCCAATACCCGTCTACCTGCTAGCCAGCCAACTCACAAAAAATACTGCTGCCCTAATAAGTGCGACACTCGCAAGCGCGTTCGTACCCATACTCTACCCGCAAACACTCTTTTCAGCAACACCACTCTCGCTTGCGATACCCCTCTTTTTCCTGACGTACTACTACTTCATCAGACTCGCAGTCACCCCAAAATATCAAATACACTACATCGTATCATTAGTGGCACTCACACTCACGCACCCCATCGCCCTACTCCTCATCCCAGCAATGCTCGGAACAATCACCCTTACCTACGTACAACGAACCCGCTTTTCACTATCACTTACGGAAGTCACCCTGTTTACATCGTTTTTTGTCGTGTGGGCAAACGTAGTGATTCACAAAACACAACTGAGCTGGCACGGGCTGCGAGCGCTGAACGCAACACTCGAGCCGTTCATGGGAGTATCACAACTTGCAGTACTCGTAGGGGTTATTCCACTGGTTGTAGGGGTGTGGGCGAGCTTTCGATATCTTGTAGAACAAAAAGACGTGGCGGCACACGCACTTATGGGACTTGCAGGAGCAATACTTCTCGGCACAATAAGCACCCTGCTTCCTCTATCAATTGCTCTCGCCCTTGGTGGATGTACCCTTACTGTGCTGATGGCAGGAGGAATACATCACTATGCAAAAGCAAAACGAACCGCGCGTATGCCACTGATGTATATCCTAGGGTTCATACTATTCATCATCCTTTTTGTAGCCACATCTGTTATTCCTGCACTCACATTGGGAGTTGAGAGTATGAGCAACGGACCAACACAAGCAGACAAAGAGATCCTTGCAGTACTACCGCAAGGTGAGATGACGCTGTGGAGTCAAGAAAGAGGGTTCTTCCTACAATACCACGGAATCCCAGTGCCCTACGATGATGCACTCTCTGCACACCCACGATCACGAGAAATTACAAGCCACATACAACAAGCACTCATACACCCATCGGAACTACGATTCATACAAGCACTCAACAATAAAGAAGTACAGATTTTTGTAGCGCAAGAAAGACCCTTGCGCCTTGGAGAAAGATGCTTCTCACAACTCAATACTGATCAGGAGGTATACAGAGTAGTATGCGTCGTGCAATAGTTGTACTTGGATTAGCGCTCAGCTTAGTCATTGCACTTACAAGAGCACTAGATAAACCACTCTTTAGCTCTGGATACGAATACGCCCTGACAACAGTGTTTACTTCAACACAAGAACTGTTCTTGTATACAGTACTACTCTACGCAGTACTACTCGCGTTGTTCACGTTCGTTCTCAGATTATACGTGCTCCCTGATCATAGCGCGCTTATTCTTATTCTTACACCCGCTCTTATCGTATCACTGACCACCCCCAGCACAGTACTTCCTCTAGGCATCATCGCAATGCTCATACTCGTGTTCTACCAACAATCAATTCTTCTCTTCCTGCTCAACACGGCATTGTTTATGATTGAGCCAGTAACACTCATACTCGCGCCAGTACTCCTTTTTGTCCTTTTTGTCCGAAAACAACACGCACTCTTTCTCACTACAACCATCACCGCAACACTCCTCGCAATTTTTACACTACCAAGATTCACCATACAAGCAGGAATAGCAGAGGTAGGAGTGCTCGGAGCCACAAGCATGTTCATACTCCTGCTGAGCACTGTAGGAATCATCCTCAAATGGAACAAAACCAACTACCCCTACTTACTCCTCGCGTGTCTTGTAATTGCGGCAAGCATCTTTATCACAGAACTACTCATATTTGGAGGGATTGCCATGGCAATCACCGCAGGATACGCACTCAAAGCACTACATGAGAGAGAGTGGAGGATGATGAGCATCAAAAACGCAAGCATCCTCCTCGTTATTTGCGGTCTGCTGTTTTCAACACTCATTACCATAAACCAAGGAGCCGAAGCAGAACCAGACGCGCACGCACAGCACATGCTCCACTTCGTTTCACATCTAGAACAGGAGGTATTCGTACTCTCACAACACCACGCCTTTTTCAGGTGGAACAACATACAGATACACCAAACGAACGAACAAGCACTCCTTGAGACCAGAGATACCGACCGCGCAAAACACTACCTACCACACTACGTGGTATTACACCATGAGGACGCTGCAGAAAACCTGCGCTTTATGATAGCATTCACGCCCTCATTTGATCTTCTCTATGAAAACGATCGCTGGCAAGTGTGGGAGGTCCTCCATGACTAACGTAAGCGTAGTAATCCCAGTAAAAGACGAGCAAGAGCTCCTCGGAAAACTCCTTTCAGAACTCAAAAAACAAACCCTTGAACACGAAGTAATCGTGGCGCTCTCACCAGAAACAACCGACGACTCAGAGAAGGTAGCACGAACACATGGAGCACGAGTAGTACAAGGAGGAATGCCGGCAGTCGGAAGAAACAACGGAGCCGCGGTCGCGAAAGGAACATACATCTTTTTTCTTGACGCAGACGTGCTGCCCGCCCAAACTCACTTTCTTGAACACGCAGTAGACGAGATGCAACGAAGAAAACTCTCGTGCGCTACAGTAGCAAACTATGTACAACAACCAAAACTACGCGAAAGAATTTTTTACGGATTGTTTAACTTCTCTATACGCACACTCAATACGTTCGGTCAAGGATACTCCTGTGGGACGTGCATCATCACACAATCAGACGCGCACAAAGACATCGGAGGATTTAACGAGCACGTTGAATTCTTTGAAGACGTAGAATACACCCAGCGCATAGCACGAAAACATCCCTACGGGATGCTCTCACGAAAACACGCTATCTTGGTTAACCCACGCAGAATGCGCACAGACGGAATACTCGTCATGACCTGGTATGCTCTGCGAGCAATTTGGTACAGAAAAATACACGGGGAGATAACAGACATCGCGGTTATTGACGAAAATTACTTCTCGCGGAAAAAGAACCAAACAACAACACCATCGACCACACAAGCAACACAGGAACAATCGAAGGAGTAATCCACCCAAAAAACAATACGGGAGCAGTACTTACGGACATAAACTTTACGCGATCACTTAGCGACGCAGGAATGAAGACGCGAAAAATCAAGACAGCAACAAAAAACAGTACTGTTCCTGCAAACAACCAAAAGAAAAACGTTCCGGCAGCCATACCCAAGGCATAATTAACCAATCGAAGATACTCAATATCAACGCCTCGCACGAGAGAAAAATATGCTGCGCGAACCAGGTAGGACACGCACACAGTGAGTCCCGCAACAAAGCCCGCGAGGAGCAATACCTTCATGTACTCGCCCAGAACGCTCTCAAGTGTTTTTTTCTTAACCCGCACAAAACCTTTTTGCGGGTGAGTAAGAAGTGAAAACCACTCAAGAAGTATCTTTTTCATATGAACAAACAATTTTTGTGCAGATATAAACCTTACTTTTGCCAGATGTTATACTGTGCTGAGCGAACAGCCTCAGGCAAATTGATGATGTACACCAACATCACCACAGACCAGAAAGGAAACATGAAAAACAACGGAATGATATGATACCACGCGACGGTGCGATCAAAACGCAAAATAGCGAGCATGTAGAGAGGATAGGTCAGTAACGTACTTGATATGCCCACAATGACGCCAAGAGTAAGCGCAACCTCTCCTTGTATTGCTCCTAACGTCCAGTTAATAAATCCAAGAATGCTAAACCACTCAAAGAAAAATCTTCCTACTTCAAGACTCACATACACTCCTTGAGAAGCAAAATACTGCCAATACCCAGAACTCACGTTATACAATGTCACAAGTCCCATCACCACGGCCTGAAGATACCCAAAGAGCATGAGCGGGAGCGTATAAATCTTCCAAAACGACGCATTCAGCCGCAGATGCCGCTTAAAAATATTAATCCATCCTCGAGCAAAACGTGTGCGCTGACGATAAAATCCCTTTACATCAACAGGCATGTTCGTTTCAGTAACGCTCTTTGACGCATACTCAATGCGGTAGCCCGCCCGAAGAATGCGCACAGCAATGTCAACGTCCTCAGAGAATCCCTCATGAGAAAACCCGCCTACGTCTTGTACGATGCGAGTTTTATACACAGAAAGCGGCCCGGGAGCTACGATGTTCGTATTCGTTTTTGTGAATAATCCGCGCAGAAGAGAGTTGTAGAGCTGCTCAATATGCAGCCACATACCCAGAAAGGAGCGACGATTCTTTACCTTGACTGTGGGACAGACCACAGCAACTTCGGGATGCGCAAGAAGTCCGAGCATTTGTTCAAGAGCATCAACATGAATCTCACTATCACCATCAATAATCGCAAAAATATCGTGCTTGGCCTTTTTCAACGCAGCATTAATACTCAATGCCTTACCAGAGTGTTTCTGACGCATTAGCGTCACAGGATACTTTTTGACTTTCTCAGCAGTATCATCTTCACTTCCATCATCCACCACGATAATCTGCTTATCGCCTGGGAAACGAGCGTTCAGTACACTCTGAAGACACGCATCAATGTACCGAGACTCATTATGCGCAGGAATAATAATTGTGATTCCAGAAAAAGATGCTTGCTCATACCTTTTCTTGTGTGGAAGCAAAAGCAACACGTAATACGAAATCACGATAAACAAAAACACCGCAGTAACGCTTGCACTCAGCACTTCAACAAGACTCATGCATGAAACTCCTCATTGCCGCTTTTAGGAGTACAAATCCATGAATTCTTTTGAGAAGAAAACAACGGCTTCTGAGGATGAAACACTGCACGATAAATAGCATACGTATTCACAACTGCAAGAATAAGACTCACTGATACCGCAGCAAGAAGCAAGGTGGGAAACTCTCGCACACGCTTGGCCTTAAGCAACATCACTAAGGCGAGAACAAGAAATCCTGCAGTGATGATGATTTTGAAAGCAAAAATTCCTATGTCCTGCCACCCAAAGAGTTCGGGAGCGCCAAAAAACCATCCCATAAACCCAAAGATGGTCATGAGGATGACTGCGGGAGCAAGAAAGTTTCCAAGAGTGAAAAAAGAAATCATTGCTCGCTGACCAAAAGAAAATTTTCTTGAAAACAAAATATCTTTTGTGTGATCAAAAAATACGCGTACATTCCCAAAACTCCACCGCATTTGCTGCTTGATAAAGTTCTCAAGCGTCACAGGAACTTCACTAGGAGTGTCAATAGGGATGTAGAGCGCACGATACCCCTTCGCAAGAATCTTCACAGACAAATCACTATCCTCAGTTACACTTGCGGCATTCCACCCGCCAACCTCTTCAATAGCACTCTTGCGAAGAGCACCTGCTGTGCCGCAAAAAAATACTGCATTCACATGATCATTGATAGGCATGTAGATGTAGTGGTGTACCATGAGCAAATACGCTGCAAAGCGACTTACTAAGTTGACATCCTTATTCAAAAACGCTTGCCTTCCTTGAACAATAGCTACTTTTTCATCCTTGAAGGGCTGAACAATCTCTCGCAAAAATTCTTTTTTAGGGACGAAATCAGCATCGAAAATGACAATGAATTCTCCTCGTACAAGGTGCATTGCATCCCGAAGCGCGCCTGGCTTATACCCCTCACGATTTACGCGATGCACATACGACACCCTATCATGTTTCTTAGCAAGCCCTTTTAATCGTTTTTGAGTTGATACGTCAGTACTATCATCAACAATCATGATATCAAACAAGTCTTTTGGGTAATCAAGCTCAAGACACGCAAGCACGCAACGCTCAGCAACAGGGTCGTTGAAACTAGGAATTTGAATGGTAACTCGAGGAGTGAACGTTGGGTCGGTTTTGCGTGCAGGACTCTTACGATCAACAAGCAAGTTTGTTCCGACAAGAATAATGAAAAGCACACTAAACGCAACTACAGGGATGAGCGCTAAGTTATACAACCAAATCGATATGTCAGCAACAGTCATATGCCCATGCGAATCTGTTGTTCGCGAATCACCTGTTGTAGTCGTTGCTGAGAAAAAAATCCTGTGAGCGCGGTGCTCTGAGAAAAATCCACTCCCACATGAAGCTGAGGGCTGAGAATTCTAAAAGACTCTGTTTCTGCACTATCTTGCGCGAGAAGCAACTGATGTTGCTTCACACAGGAATCAAACTCTTCTTGCGTGAGATTTACTGCCTTAAGAGGACTGTCTGCGTGGAGTAGCTGCTGATGCAGCCGCACGGTGTCATCTACCTGCTCCATAACACACAGAGCGGAAACGGATTTTATAAATCTCGTTGTTTTTTCCTCCATGTCGCGCGCACTCACAATGTATTTGTAGATTGCTTTAGCCTCTCCCCGCGTAAGAAGAGGGTATAGCGTGCGTACGGTGTCTTCAAAGAACTCTTCTACGCGATTGTTGTCAAAATCGACCACAATAACAAAACTCAAACCCGCATCAGG
>SKXU01000076.1 GCA_007128245.1 Candidatus Woesearchaeota archaeon | reverse complement strand
GGTTTTCCAACGAAAGAACAAAGCATTTCGAGAGTCAGCAGTCTTCACCATAATAGACCCCGTCCCAAAAAGCCAGTCACTGGGACTGCGAGAGACATCAACGGACTCAATATCATCGTACGTAAGAGAACCAGTGGTAAGGATCTTATGTCTTCCACTACTATCAAGATACACGTAGGACAGACTGTCTGCAAAAAAAGAAATACGAATCTTACGTGCTTGACGCACCGAGTTCCAGACATGAACTCCAAGCATGACGAAGGCAAATAAGAGGAGTGCAGCGATATAAGAAGGTGGAGACTCAATAAAATCCAGAGTCATATACGAACCAAAAAGGATTCCTGCAGCGATCACGAGCGCTAATACGACATCAACAAAAGACGCAAGTACGTATAAACGCATTTTGGGGCGCACCTCAAATAACGGTTGAGTCATAATTTTACCTCTGGGTGAATGCGCCTGTCAAGCTCATCTCGGAGCTTATGCGGGTGCTTAATATCTTTGAGTACAAGCGCATTTATTGAAGAATCACCGTACGTCTCATTTGCGGTGTGAAAGACCAAGTCGCCCACACCACAGATCCTGTCCCAGACGGAGCGCTCGACTTTGATGTCCGTGATGTTGGTGTAGCGCACACTGTGCACTTTTTCTGTCAGGAACTTGTATCTGTGCTCAACATACTGCGGGTAGAAGCGAAACTCAGTGAATGCAACGCGAAGAACGTCCCGAGAGATTTTGAGGATGGAAAACGCTACGACAAGCAGCATCCCCCACAAGAGCACCGGAGTCCACCAATCAAGAGTGAATATGACGTCAACAAGCGAGTACACCGCAAACAGTATTGCAAAAATGATAAGATTCCAAAACAAGTGGCGCAGAAACTGCGGCAAGAGCGCATTGATTGCGTGCGACTTATACACGACATACCCATCTTTTCGCTTACCAGCCATACAAAAAAGACGAGACACTCCTTTAAGACTCTTTTGAAACAGTAACTCCTAAAAAGCAACACTCACTCTGCAGCACCATGGAATGGGAGCGATTCGCAGCACTCGTTGAGCACGTGACAGCACACAACGAGTCACTTATGGCGTTTGTGCACTGCAAGATTTACTACTCGGGACGAGCAGAAGCAGAGCTTGACTGGGGGGATCGCATGCTCATCATCAAGCAAGATAACGCACTCCTCATCCACCAACCAGAAAACGGCAACCCCATCAACTACCTCAAACCAGGAGCGCGCATCACGCTCTATCAAGAAGACCACGCACTCATCCTAGAAGGAACACACCCACAAACCCATGACGTGATTCAATGCGAAATACAAGAAGTTCATGATGCGATGAGCGCAAAACTTGATGACGGAAAAAAACAAGTGCTGGCAGGAACAGAAGCAGATATGTCTGATCACCTCAAAAATAATCCCGAACTTATCTCAAACGACTTTAAGCCTCTCTCGCGCGAAGAACACACCCAATACGGCTTTATTGACGTGTTTGGCCATGACGGCAACGGAAACCTCGTTGTCGTGGAGTGTAAGCGATACGCAGCATCCCTTGCGTGCATCACCCAGCTACGAAGATACGTAGAAAAAATTCAAGAGCTCAAAGGAACAAAGAACGTGCGGGGAGTGATGGCGTCACCAAAAATAACTCCGAACGCAAAGACCATGCTTGAAGACTGGGGGTTTTCGTGGGTGCGCGTTGAGCCACCAAAACGATTACTCATAAACCGCAACCAAAAGACTCTTGGGGACTGGGGATAGATGCTCTGGGCAGTCTTTGCCGGGCTGTCAGCAACAATAGAAGTATTCAAGGACGGAGTAGCAAAACACACGAGCAATAAACACTCAAGCGTAGTGTTAGCATGGAGCTTTTTTCTCATCGCAATACCTCTTTTTGCCGTGCCCTACATGCTCTTTCCTCCGGAAACTATTCACAGCCAATTCTGGTGGGCACTCGCAGCACGCACACTGCTCGATGGAACAGCACTTATCTTGTTTTTTCAGGCAATACGATCATCAGACATCTCAGTAACCATACCCATGATATCATTTACTCCCGTGTTCTTACTCCTGACAAGCCCGCTGATTGGAGAAATTATTCCACCGCTCGGAATGCTCGGCGTAAGTCTTGTGGTACTAGGCGCATACGTTACGCATAGCATGCGAGCAGGAGGAGTCCTTGAACCCCTCAAAGCAATGATCTCTGAGAAAGGACCACGCCTCATGCTCATCGTAGCACTCCTATGGACTGGATCGTCAACCTTTCACCGCATAGGAATTGACGCATCAAATGCGTTTGCATGGAACTTTTTTGGCTCGCTCGCACTCATCCTCGCGCTCTTACCTCTTGTGATTCTCAAACGCAACAGGCTGCGAGGAACACTACGCAGCGGGTGGTGGCTACTTGCAGGAGGGGCTGCATACGCGCTTGGAGATACCTTTCTTATGCTTGCAATCACACATGGAACCGTCGCCTACAGCATCGCAATTAAGCGACTGTCCATTCTTGGAAGCGTACTCATGGGAGGATGGCTGTTTAAAGAAGTAGGGCTTGGACGCCGCCTCACCGGCGCGAGCGTGATGGTGCTAGGAGCGATTGTTATCTTGATTGCGTAAACAGCTTATCGTGGAACGACAGTAATTGGATAGTGTAGCGCACGAGTAAGAAGAGTCTCATATATAGCACTAAAAGGTCGTTCTTGAACGGGTTGATCAGGAAGAGAGCCCAAAATGCACCCAGTAAGAATCACTCCTGCAGAGAGCGCCAGCAGTCCTTGGTACGCTCTTCGCAAAGAAGAACTTTGCTTCCAGTGGCTGTACGCCGGCTCGCGTAGCGCGGGGAGATCTTGGTGAAAAGGAACTTGTGTATCGATCGCGTGGCGCAAAAAGTGTCTATCTTCACGCGTAGGGTGAGGGACGAAACGAGGAGTATATGGATAGACGTCTTTTCTCATCCGCGCCACTCCTCTAAAAACCTCGTGAGAGTCTTGGGCAGGTGCTCTTCTTGCACAGACACTGCCGCAGCGGCTTCTTGGAGCGGGTCTTGCGAGGGCCTTGGCTCGGCGGAGAGTGTTGTGAGCTCGACTGGGATGTCTTTGCCTTTTTTGCGCAGCTTCTTTACTTTCTTCCATTTCGCAAATAATTCTTCTGTGCGAGGAGCAAGCAAATCCTTGTTCGTGATACCAAGGACAAGCATGCTCTCCTCAAGCAAATGCTCTCGTGCACCAGAGAGTTTCGTGGCGGCAGGACCTGCCACGAATTCAATGCGTACCACGCCATCTTGAATCTTTGTTGATTTTAGCAGAGTAATCTTTTCTGCTTCGCCCGTGGTGTTTAGGTGTGTTCCTCCGCACGCCTCAGTATCAAAACCAGGAATATCAATCACTCGAATCACGTTTCCAGGAACAGCCCCTCCTTGGTACAAGCGAAATCCGTGCTCATCTTCAGCAACACTTTTTTTCATCTCTTGCTTTACCACAGGAAGGTCTTCTGACACCAGGTCATTTGCGACCTGCTCAATCGCTTGTAACTGCTCATCAGAAAGTGCTTCGTAGTGCGTGATGTCAAGACGTCCTTTCTCAACAGTTTTTGCCGCTCCCGCCTGCCAGACATGATCGCCAAGGACTCGTCTTGCAGCACCGTTAATGATATGTGCGGCGGTGTGATGCTGGGCGAGTTGTTGGCGCCGATCAAAATCAATGCGCGCATGAACCTGATCTCCCACGGAAAGCGAAGAAGGATTTTCCAGAACGTGAACCACTGTTTTTGCTTGCTTAAACACGTCCTTCACAGAATACTCGGCACCATCAGGGCCGATGAGCACTCCTGTGTCATGTTCTTGTCCACCGCCTGTCGGGTAGAACACCGTTCGGTCAAGAACCACGCAATCAGTATGTGTGGCTACGACGATTGCTGAACACTCAGCATAGTCATAACTCTTGTAGTAGAGCATGTTCGTTGCGGGAGCGTCTTGCAATTCCTTAACAAAGCGTTTTGCAGTCTGGGTTTTTTGCTCTCGACCTTCATGGCGCTCCGCGAGGAGTGCATAAAAGTTCTCTGGCACCACCACAGAAATCTCTTGTTCTCTTGCCGCTCTACGGACATCATCAGGAGATATTCCGTGGCTATCATACAACTCCAACAGGGCCTCAGTAGTAATCGTTTTGGTGAGTGCTTGCTCGATGATATGTTGTGAGCGTTTTTTGTTCTCAATATATTTTTGGTGCTCAACACCCAAGAGTTTCTTGACCTCTGATAACGCGTCGTGAAGTTCAGGAAACACATCTTGGAGCTCTTGTGCGTGCCACTGGGCGACTTCTTCAAGCGTGACGTCCCAGCCGTGTTCGTCAATAAATCCTTGTGCTCTACGATAAATGACACGCAAGTTGTAATAGCCACCCACATTGCTAGGCAGCGCTCCGTCGGCGAGCGCAACAAGGAGTGCTCTTGCGTGCTCAGCCACGCTGTAGAGCGCCCGCATAGGATCAATCTTGTTTCTGAGCTCCTCAACTGGCACACCTACTTTTTCTGCGACGGTCTGCCACGCAGCGTTAATATCATCTACTTCATCCAGATTCAGGAGGGTTGCGTAGGGAGCGAACTTCTTGTACAACAAAATATCTGGTTGGACGCCTGTGGCTTGTTGAAGTTGGCTGAGTGTTTTGGGGAAGGCAGCATCGTATAGGGTAGGCGCTCCTTGCGTAAACCATGCGATGCGCTCCATGCCAAGGCCCATATCCAAAACCTTGAGTGAGAGTTCTCGCTCTCCATCCTCTGTTTGTTCATACAACATATAGACTTGGTTGCAGAGCTCAACTCCTCGCGAGAAGAATTCCATGCACGGACCAAAGTTTCCTCCGCCAGCCCACGCATCCTCGTGCAGCGTGAGTTCCTCTTTAGGGATTCCGAGGACTCCAGTAATGTATGAGTAGAGATCTTCAAAGGCTTGGTTTTGGCTCCACTCAGATGGCGGAACGAATTGTTTTTGTCCAATCATGACAAAACCCGTGCAGTGACTTCCGGTGATGCCAACATTATCAACATCTCCAAAGCGCAGACAGAATTGAGGGATAACGAGTTTTTTTGCTGGGGGCTCAACTTCTCCTGCAACGACGTAGGGTTGGAAGGCAGCGATTGAAGCCATGGTAAAGTCTGTTGTCGGATTCCAACGCGCAACAACGGGGTAGCGCGGAATACTCTGGTATCCTCGCGCACGCATATGCTGTGTAAATGTCTCCCACACCTGAGCGTACGTAAGCTGCGTTTTTGAGGGATTGTTTTCAAAAATATCGATTTTTCCTTGGCACGAAGAATCGCCACACACTTCTCGCTGAGTGTTTGTCGTCCAAAAAAACCTGTTGCACACTGTACACTGCTTTCGCAAAAAACCTTCTTTTTCGAGAATCTGCGTTGCGTAGTAATCGTGCGGCGAGCGTGAGGCTACAACAAGAAATTCTTTTTTTATTTCTTTGTCTGAGCGCATAGTGCAAGGTGGCGCATAAGAATTAATAAAGCCTTTTGTCAAGTCAAGGAGTTATGAAGCGACAGCAACTTCTGCGCAGAAACGTCCGACTCTTGCAAATATGGACTTTTTTTAGGTGGTTTTTGGTGTTTATGCCGGTACTGGTTCCTTTTCTCTCTCAGTTCGGACTCACGCTGCAAGAAATTTTTGTTCTGCAAGCAGTATTCTCATTGCTCATCATCACAGGAGAGGTTCCCACAGGGATGTTTGCTGATCGATTCGGGAGAAAACCCTCTCTGATTATAGGAATACTTCTGTCCATGACCGGATTGTTCGTGTTCATCCAAGGAGGTAACTTCTGGGTGTTCTTGCTTGGAGAGAGTATTATGGGAGTAGGATCTTCATTTGCTTCAGGAGCACACCAAGCACTCCTTTACGAGAGTCTTGACGAAATAGGCGAGTCGAGGACGTACACGCAAGAATCTGGTAGAATGCACTCAATTAGTAATGTGTCCGAGGGCCTTGCAGCTCTGGCGGCGACAGGCATTGCGACGATTTCTTTAGTAGCAACGCTCTGGGCAGGATTTTTTGCCAAGTTCGCTGCGCTGGCAATCTTATTCTTTATGGTTGAACCTAAGCGCGAAATTCACGCAGGTCCTCAGCTCGCGCAGTTGCGTCGCGTCCTCACATATATCCGAAGAAAGCGCACACTCGTGTACTTCATTGCATTTGTGGTTATTGCAAGCGTTGCGACGCGCACGGGCGCGTGGCTGTACCAGCCATTGTTTGTCGAGATGAATATAGGCATAGAATTGTTTGGATTACTTTGGGCTGCAACGTTATTCGTCGCTGCGGCGGCAAGTTGGTTTGCGCATCGCGTAGACACGCTTATTGGCAGACGATCAGGCCTTATTCTCGTGCTTCTCACCGGTACATTCGGATTCTTACTGGTCGGAGCACTCCCTACGCTTTGGGGACTTGGCGCCATTATCCTCATTCAAGTGTGCAGAGGATTTACAGGTCCGTTCTTAGAAGATGAAATCCACAAATTGGTACCTTCAGATCGCAGAGCAACTGTTTTTTCTGTGAAAAACATGCTACATAACCTCACATTCGCAGCAGTGATTGTGGGAGTGGGAGGCATAGCAGAGCAAAGTATCTTCATAGCATTTATGGCTGTGGGAGTAGGACTTGCGTTGCTTGGTACAGGCACCTTACTCGTGCTTCTCCGCAAAACAGTTATTTATAAATAAACACCCATCATTTAAAAAACATTAGCAAACCTTTATATATTACCTCTTATATCACCTTATAAGGTTTATTGTGGCCGAACCATTATCTTCGGGGGAAGATACGCGAACATGAACGTTAACAGAAGCACCAAATACGTAAAAAAATGCCCTGAGTGCGGCGGATTTAACCTCAGTGTCAACAGCGACAAAGGAGAAGTTATCTGTAAAGATTGCGGACTCGTCGTTGAAGATAAGATGATCGACTTTGACCAAGAATGGCGCGAGTTCGACTCCGATACTTCAGGCGCTCGCCGACGAGCAGGCGCACCCATGAGTTTTAGACAATTCGACAAAGGACTCGGAACAGACGTTGGACAAGCAGCCGACCTGTACCGCCTTGGAGGAAAAAACAAAAATAAGTTCTTCCGACTCAGAAAATGGCAGCAGCGCGTATCAACCGCTATCGAGCGAAACCTCAAACTCGCACTCTCAGAGCTCAAACGAATAAGCTCATTTCTCAAACTTCCTGAATCAGTAGAAGAAGAAGCGTCCCGAAT
>SKXU01000068.1 GCA_007128245.1 Candidatus Woesearchaeota archaeon | reverse complement strand
TTATCTTCATCGCATTGATTCTTGTGGCGGCTGTCGCTGCGGGAGTAGTTATTCAGACTGCTTCTAGTTTGCAGCAACAAGCGCTCGCAACGGGTCAGGCGGCTCGAGGAGAAATCGCAACAAGCGCTCGCGTCATTGAAGTATCTGCAGTAAATGGAAGTGACGGTGCAGTTGAGGAATTCTCAATGCAAATGAAGCTTGCTCCAGGGTCAAACCCTATCAAGCTTGATGAGGTAACGCTCACGCTCAACACTGACAATACTACAACGACGCTCCAATACGTCGACGGTGCCGTATTCTCTACAACAGCAGAAGAAGGGACGTTTGTCGTGACGTACTTGATTAACGGAACAAACCATATTCCTGGAAACCTCCAACGCGGTGATGTTATCAGAATAGAATTTGAAGCTCCACGATCCATCGGAGAAGATGAAGCAGTACGTATCAACTTCGTCCCAAAAATCGGCACAGCATCACTTGTGATGTTTAACATGCCCGATGTCATTTCGACAGAGCGCGTGTATCTGTACCCATAATTTTTTTTTCTTTTTCTTCACAATTCTTATAAACCGTCCGATGTTGCCACTACGTATGACACTTAAAGAAGGCGACTTTGTACGCATACACTTTACGGGATTCACTGCAGACGACAACGAAGTATTTGACACGACAAAAGAAGAGGTTGCCAAGCAGCACGGACTGGAAACAGGAAATGTGGACTTTGCTCCACTGGTTGCCTGCGTAGGAAAAGGACACCTTCTCAAAGGACTTGACGACGCATTAGTCGGAAAAAAGTGTCCGAGCACATTCCGCATCACACTAGCACCAGAACACGCATTTGGCAAAAAGAAAGCAGACCACATCAAGCTCATGCCTCTTAAAGTATTTCACAAACAAGGAATACAACCACAGCCAGGACTAGACGTTACGATTGACGGAGTACGTGGACGCGTAAAAAGCATCTCAGGAAACCGAGTGGTCGTAGACTTTAACAACCCCCTCTCAGGAAGAGCAGTAGAGTACGAAGTAGACGTACTTGAGGTGGTTGACGATGTTACTGAGCAAGCAAAAACAGTGGTGTCTCGCCTGCTGCGATTTGACGCTCCCGTAACAGTACAAGAGCAACAAGCAACAGTAACGCTTCCCTTTGAGCTCCCAAAAGAAATCCAAGAAACCATCACAAAAGAAGTGGTGGATAGTACACCAATTACGAGCGTACACTTCGAGAAAGCCAAAGCTTAAATAGGCAGTTTACGCAGCACAAAGTGAGCACACATGGACGAGTTTATTACACAAGCACAACAGAGACAAAGCCCCCAACGCACCTACTCACACATAGATGAAGAACTAGAAGCGCTGCTTGCCCAACAAAAAGCCGCAATACGCGTTGTCGGATGCGGGGGAGCAGGAAACAACACTGTCAACCGCATAGGAGAAATAGGGGTTGAAGGAGCCCAAACCGTCGCGATAAACACGGACGCACAAGACCTCCTATACTGCACGGCAGACACAAAAATACTCATCGGACGATCACTCACGAAAGGACTCGGAGCAGGAAGCATTCCCAAGATCGGAGAAGAATCTGCGCGAGAACAAGAACAAGATATTAGACAATCACTCCAAGGAGCAGACTTGGTTTTCATCACCTGCGGACTCGGAGGAGGAACAGGAACAGGATCAGCGCCTATCGTTGCAGAAATAGCCAAAAAACAAGGAGCACTCGTCATAGGCATCGTCACCATACCCTTTCACATGGAAGGAGCACGAAGAAAAGATAACGTGCAATACGGACTTGAGCGACTACAAGAAAATGTAGATACGCTCATTGTGATACCCAACGACAAACTGCTCGAAATAGCACCTGATCTTCCTATCCACACCGCATTTAAGGTCGCAGACGAAATACTTACCAACTCAGTAAAAGGAATCGCAGAGCTCGTCACAAAAGCAGGGCTTGTAAACCTTGATTTCGCAGATATCAAAACAGTGATGGGTAAAGGAGGAGTGGCGCTGATCGGAGTAGGGGAGAGCGACACGTCCGACCGCGCAAAACAAGCAGTCACCAAAGCAGTAAACAATCCCTTGCTTGACGCCAATATCAAAGGAGCAAACGGAGCCCTCATTAATGTCATAGGCGGTCCTGACCTCACGCTCGAAGAAGCACGAAGCATCGTAGAAGAGATTTCTGAAGAACTCGATGAAGACGCGCGCGTAATCTGGGGAGCACAGATACGAGACGACCTGGAAGGAACAGTCAGAGTCATGATTATTGTGACAGGCGTTTCCAGCCCACAAATCACCGGCTCAACACGTGTAAAGCAAGAGCGATCAGAAAAACAAGCAGAAGTCAAATCAGAGCTCGGCATAGAGTTTGTGGACTAAACTTTTATAAACAACTCAGCACTCCAATAGACTCATGAGAGAAAAGCAATTCTATGCTAATTGTAAGCGAGTACTAAAAATCACCCGAAAACCAAACCAAAAAGAGTTTGTGGATCTCGTAAAAATAACGGGACTAGGACTTGTGGTGATTGGCATGCTCGGATTTATCATAACAATTGCCTTCCAATTCCTGGTACCAATATGACTGAAACAGACACACCGACAAGCAGCATTTTCGCATTACGAACGACAGCAAATCGAGAAGACCAAGTAGTGACCTTCGTCGCTTCAAACGCAGAGAAGAAAGGACTAGGAATTTACGCAGTTATCCGCCCACACGGCATGCGAGGATACGTCTTTGTAGAAGCAGCCTCCAGATCAGACGCAGAGCAAGCAGCGTACGGAGTGCCATATGCAAAAGGAATTCTTCCAAACCACGTAGAATACAAAGAAATCGAACACATGCTTGAACAAGTCAAAAAAGAAGTCAACATCCGCAAAAACGACATTGCAGAAATTATCTCAGGACCATTCAAAAGAGAAAAAGCAAAAATCGTACGTGTCGACACCACAAAAGAAGAAGTTATTGTGGAACTCCTAGAAGCAGTCGTAAGTATTCCTATCACCCTCAAAATGGATGCGGTACGAGTCATCCGGCGGGATGACGAAGAATTCGACGAAATGGCCTAATGGATATCCAACTGATTACCCCAACCATCTTTCACATTGTAGCCTACCTTAACCTTGTGGCGTGGGTGGGAGTGATCGTATCGGTATTGGCGGCAGTCACGAAACCAGCGTTCTGGCCTGCACTCAAAAAAAGAGTCGCTCCACACGCAAAACTGCTTGCGTTCATTATCACAGCGTTCTCATCGCTCGCAAGCATGTTCCTCTCAAACATCGCTGGATACAACCCGTGCCTGCTTTGCTGGTGGCAACGCATCTTTATGTATCCACTCGCAATCATTCTCTTAGTATCCTTGATATATGACTGGAGAAAAAAACAGCTTCCCGTAAAAGCATACGCACTCACACTCGCAAGCATCGGTGCTGCCATAGCGCTGTATCACTACGCTATGCAGCGCATCCCGCTCCTACAAGGAACAGTGCCCTGCCTGCAAGACGCGAGCTGCTCAACCATGTACCTTGGATACTGGGGCTTTTACAGCATTCCCCTCATGGCATTCACGGGATTCATCGGAGCAATCGTACTTCTGAGCGTGTACGCGCCCGCCGAAAAGGTTAAATAACGCCTCAACGCCAACGCATCATGCACATCCAACAAGCAATAACGCAACAAACAGGACGCATCACCGTGCACGGATGGGTGTATCGAGAGCGAGGATCAAACACCATGCGTTTTCTTGTGGTGCGAGACACAGACAATATCCTCCAATGCGTCATAAAAAAAGATGCGGTACCTGAAGAAGTATGGGAACTTGCGCAAACAATCAAAGTAGAAGCTGCGGTAACCCTCACAGGAGATTTGCGAGCGGACCCGCGCGCACCCACAGGAGTTGAACTCCAAGTAGAAGAACTTATCATTGTAGGAGAAGCAAACGACTTTCCTATTACCAAAGACCAAAGCATTGAACACCTCGCAAACAACAGACACCTCTGGCTACGAAGCAGATATATGAACGCTATACTCAAGGTGCGCCACGAATGCTTTGTAGGTTTTCGAGAATACTTTATGCAACACGGCTTTTACGAGTATCACAGCCCCATATTCCAAGCAACACAAGCAGAAGGAGGCTCAGATTTGTTTTCTGTAAAGTACTTTGATAGCGAAGTATATCTGTCACAGACCTGGCAGCTGTACGCAGAAGCAGGAATCTTCTCCCTAGAAAACATCTTTACCATCGCGCCGACTTTTCGCGCAGAAAACTCAAAAACGTCTCGTCACCTCACAGAATTCTGGATGGCAGAGATGGAAATGGCATGGAGCGAATTTGCAGACATTCAAGAACACGCACAAGGAGTAGTAAAGCACATCGTTGCGCGCGTGCTCAAAAACTGCCAAGAACAACTGACGATACTTCAGAGAGATACGCGCGAGCTTGTCGCAGCACGAGACAATCCTTTCGTCACACTCACGTATGACCAAGCAATCGACCTGCTCAAAGAGCACGGCATGGACGTTCCCTGGGGAAAAGACCTCAGAACAGCGGAAGAAGAACTTATCTGTCAACAATTTGACGTTCCCGTAGTGGTCACAAACTACCCCACAGCAGTCAAAGCATTCTATATGAAACTCGTCCCTGGACGACCCGAAGCGGTGCAAGGCTGTGACGTGCTCGTGAAAGGAGTAGGAGAAATCATTGGGGGCTCGCAACGAGAAGAAGACATTGAAAAAATCATTGACCGACTCAAACGAGACGGCGAGGATCCTGAAGAGTACTCCATGTACCTTGATACGCGCAGGTACGGAAGCGTGCCACACGGAGGATTCGGCCTGGGCATGGAGCGCATTATTGCGTGGGTGTGCGGGCTTGATTCAGTAAAAGACGCGATACCCTTCCCACGAACTCCTCTGCGCTATTCTCCTTAGCAAAGCTTTAAAAACACTTTCTGATTCGCCAAGTGTATGGCAACAGAAAGTGTTGAAGTACTCATTGAAGGTGGAAAAGCAACCGCTGCACCACCACTCGGCCCAGCACTGGGTCCTATGGGAGTAAATATTGGACAAGTCGTCGCTGATATTAACAAGAAGACGCAGGAATTCAAAGGAATGCAAGTTCCTGTTACGGTAAGCATCGACACCGAAACCAAAGCATACACTATCTCAATCGGAACGCCGCCTGCTTCAGCACTCATCAAAAAAGAAGCTGGATTACAAAAAGGAGCTGCAAACCCTCTTCTTGACAAAGTAGCAGATCTCCCAATTGAATCAATCATAAAAATCGCTATCATGAAAGAAGACAGCCTTCTCGGAAAAGACCTTACCATGAAAGTACGAGAAATTATTGGTACTTGTCAAAGCATGGGAGTACTCGTAGAAGGCATGCCAGCACAAGAAGCACTCAAAAAAGTTGCTAGCGGCGCATACCAAAAAAAGATTTCTCAACGAAAAACAGAGATTTCTGCCGAAGAGCAACAAGCGATGGAAGAAGAAAAAGAGCGTCTACAACAAGAAGCAGAAGAGCGCCGAGATGAACTCCTTGAACAAGCACGAGGAATCGTATCATCCATGGGAGACGCAGAACAATCAGAAATCAAGGCAAAACTTACCGAAGCAGGCATTCCGCCTATGATCATCGAAGAAGTCATGCCCGATCAACCCTCAGCGGCCGAACAAGCAATAGCAAAAAGCTTGTAAAAAAAAAGAATTATTTATCCACTTTTTCATAAATGCGAATAAGCACGATAGTTTGTGCAAGAATCGCAAGGACTACGATAAGAAGAATCTGAATTACTGCCACGTCTTGACCCAAATCAGGCGTTCCAATGGTTGTAAAGAAGATGTACAACGCAGCAACCCCAAAAATGACCATGAGGGCACTAATCGTTTTTTCTAAGATATGTGATTGAATATGTCGTGAAATTTTCCTCACCTCACTACCCCTTCCGTGCAAGCGATATTTAAACTTTATTCTTTGCAAGCAAAAGAAACTTTTAAAAACAGCTCTGGATTAGCGAGTGTATGGTTACACGAATAGGTGGATTTAGACGGAAGACGCGCTCAAAACTGTCAAAAAAACCACGACAAAAAGGAAAACTCAGTATCAGACGATACCTCGAAGAGTTTCAATCAGGAGACCGCGTCCTTCTCGCAGCAGAACCTGCAGTACAATCAGGCATGTATCACCCACGCTTTCACGGAAAAGCAGGGATTGTACAAGAGATGAAAGGCACCTGCGCAGTCGTGAACATCGTGGATGGAAACGCGCGCAAAGAACTGATTGTCCACCCAGTACACCTGAGGAGAGCATAATGTCATCACTACAAATTGTTGCTGAAGAAACCATTACTGCAACCGACGTCAAAGACATGCTTGAGCGCATACAAGAGCGTGATGAGGAACTCTCTTTTCGGGCAGGAAAAACAGTGGACCACTTAAACCACCTCTCTTTAGCAGATGCACAAACCAAGCAAGCACGCATTGAGGCAATACAAGCACTAGAAGTACCACGACTCAAACTCCATCACATTCACAAAATCATTGATCTTTCTCCGCGCACCCTCAAAGAACTTGGAGTGGTGCTTTCTGGATACACACTCACCGTAACCAAGGAGTATCAACAAAAAATTATGGATGCGCTCGCAGCGTAGAAATATTTATAACGCTGCGCGTCTACAGAGATGATATGAGCGATAGAGAACAATATGCAATCGTACTGGACTTTCTCCCACATGGACATCCACTAGACAAGCGACCTTCACACAGAAAAACAGCGGTAGCACAAGTTATCGGGAAAACGCGTTTTGCACTCCTTGAAGTATCTCCCAAACCTGATGTGCACTTAAATATCGGGGATGAAGTCTACATTGGCGAGGGTAAACGAGAACACATCCATCACATTGAAGGACGCATCCCGCTTGATAAACTCACGAACACCGCAAACGGCGAGCTCGCGCACGTCGTTGAGCGACTCGTCACAGAGCACGAAGAACGATTCGTGGACTTTTTTAACAACGCACAACCACTCTCCACCCGCATGCACGCACTAGAGTTGCTTCCGGGTCTTGGGAAAAAACACATGTGGGAAGTGCTTGAAGAACGAAAAGACGGTCCGTTCACAAGCTTTGCAAACGTCAAAGAACGCGTAAAACTCCTTCCTGACCCGGCAAAACTTGTGATTCGCAGAATTATGTCAGAACTTTCTGGAAAAGAAAAACATCGACTCTTTACTGAATAAAAAAAAGAGAAGAAAAAATAGTTAGTTTCCGCGACCGCTACGAGCGTTTAAGCTAGGGCGGAGCTTCTCAGTGCCTTTACCTTTGTTTGTAAGACCGCGAGATCGTCTGCCAGCAGCAGTAAGTCCGCGCTCAACGCGACCTTTCTTTTCAGCAAGGTTTCGCAAGGAGCGATCTTGTTGTATTGCAGGCTGCGTCTTATCCACAAAGATAATCTCAAACCAATAATGCTTTCCGTCACGAGCAAGCTCATAACTATTAAGCACAGTCAGGTTTGGAAACTTTGCTTGTGCGCGCTCCTCAGCAACTTGACGATAATTTTTTCGCAAATTAAGTCTGCGACGCGTATTCTTTGAGCGACGTCCACCAGCAGGCTTTTCTCGCATACGACCGCCGCGCAATACGCGCTGGCGCACAACCACAAAACCTTGTTTTGCCTTATACCCTACTGATCGTGCACGATCAAGCCGCATGGGCTTTTCTACGCGCACAGTTACAGGTTGTCTGCGCCACTCAATCATTCGTTGACGAAGCTCCTCATCTGCCTGAGGAGATTGCCAGAACGCTCTCAAATATTTGTATATTGCCATATGTGTCCTCCGTTATTTTGTACGTTGTGCGGTTCAGGCAAGACGTGCCCACATTCCGCAACCAAGCAGAACGCTGATTCGTTTATAAACTTGCTGGTAGCAAACTTTTTTATACCTCCATCGCTGACTTGGTGCATGGAACTTGGCGGAAACATTGAACTTGTAGGTTTTGAACACCTTGACGTCAATGAGCTTATTCTCGTAAAAAAACTTGTAGGAACATATACCAAAGACTTCTCAGACGCAAACGAAGCCTTCGAGGGTATCACCGTCACTCTCGCACAGCGCGAGCCCTACATCGTGTCCGCAGAGGTGCAAGCAGGAGATAAGACGCTGTCATGCACGCACGAGAGCGTTAACTTGTATTTTGCACTGGATGGCTGCCTCAAAGAACTCGTCGAGCAATAGCGGCAGATATCTTTATAAAGCAAGTGGGATTCGCACGTTGTATGCGAATTCAATATGCAAAGCCCGAAACACTCATACTGGCAGTGGCTGATAAGCTCAAGGAAGTAGAACACATTCAACCTCCTGTATGGGCATCATTTGTAAAAACAGGCGTGCACAAAGAACGACCACCAACGCAACCTGACTGGTGGTACATTCGCACAGCAGCAATCTTGCGCAAAGTAGCACTCATGGGGCCTGTTGGAACAAACAAGTTGCGAGTACACTTTGGCGGAAGAAAAAATCGCGGCCACAAACCAGACGCATTCAGAAGAGGATCAGGAAGCGTTATTCGCAACGCACTCCAACAACTCGAAGCAGCAGGGCTTGTAAAACAAGTAGAAGTTCACGGACACAAAGGACGCGTCGTAACACCACAAGGAGAATCCTTGCTGGACGGATGCGTAATTGAGGTGAACAAACAATGACGCGAAACAAAAGTCCAAAACTCAAAAAACAACTCGGAAAAGCATCCAAACAAACGGTGTGGGCACCATTTTGGACGGTCATGAAAAAATATGGCCGCATGAGAGTGCACCCAGGAAGACACACGCACGTGAAGAGAAGTTGGAAGAGAACAAACATTAAGGTATGAGAATGACAGAAAAGCGTACATACACAATACCCTTACGATCAGAATTTCGTGAAACAGAGCGCTACAACAAGACAAAGCGCGCAACACGAGGTGCGAGAGCATTCCTCCAAAAACACATGAAATCAGAAGAGGTACGCCTTGGACGAGAACTTAATGAGTACTTGTGGAGTCGAGGAGGACAAAACCCTCCGCACAAAGTCACTGTGGTAACAGAAAAAAACGCTGAAGGAATCGTGTACGCAGACCTTGAAGGCGTGGACCTGCCAACAGACATTGCGCGCGCAGAAGAAAAAAAGCAAGCGCAAGAAGCAGAGAAAAAAGCTGAAAAGAGCACTGAAGAGTAGTTGTACTTCTCAAGAAAACTTTATAAATGGCTAAAAACCGTTGAGTAGTATGTCAAAAAAAGGTGCGCTATCCATTTCTACAAACGCAATCGTCGTACTCATAATCGCAGTGGTCATGCTCGGACTCATCCTTGCACTCGTCACCACAGGATTCGGACTCATAGAAGACCGATTCTTTGAAGCAATCAGCGAGGAACAAGACCCTCCTCAACCCTCAGGAACAAACCACGTCACTATCAATAAGCAAAACATCCGCGCAAGCGCCGGAGAGCGGATAGGATTCAGATTCTCTGTGCTGAACATTGATGCTGATGCTCCTCTAACTATTATGGAGCAGGATGTCCGCATTGAGTGTAGCCCGGATGTTTTCTCTAATGTGTTCCGTGATGACTCCATTGTCTTCATCACTACTGAAATCCCCGAGCGAGAGGTGCGCACTATGACTTGGGCGGCGCGCTTACAATCAGGCCTGGCCGAAGACCTCTACTTGTGTCGACTCAGTATAGATTCGCCTACTGTGCGTGGTCAAGCAGACTTCCAGATTAACATCCGATAACCATGGCGAAACGAACCCTGACACGCAAAGAAGAATTTGAGATACTCACGTTAGTACTCGACAAGTTCTTGTGGATCTCAGTTGCTCTTGTCTTGTACGGCCTGTGGCGAATCGTGCACGTCATGGACTTTCGCGTAGGATTCTGGGTGGTCGCAGGAGGAATTGTTCTCTTGCTCATCTTTATGGGTATACTGGTGCGAGAATATGAAATTGCACGGTAGACGAGGAATAGAAATCGCCTCAGGAACGATTGTCATGCTTATTGTATCCATCGTAGTGCTCGGACTCGCACTCACGCTCACCTACAACGTGTTCTGCCAAGCAGAAGTCATGGCAGAGCAGATAAGCACGCAAAATCGAGACCAGATAAATCGCTTGCTCACCACGGGAGGACGCGTTGTTATCCCAAACAACAACCAAGAAGCACGCGTACAAGGAAGCTTTATCTGCGGCTCATCACGCTCACAACCAGTAGAGTTTGTCGTAGGAATACAAAACCGACAACAAACCACTCAAGCACTCACGGTGACGCTCGAGTATGAAGGAACAACTGCTAACCCTCCGCCGAGCTCATTTCCGGACAGCCATCTTATCGCGATCTTTGATACTGCAGCAAACGACGCACAAGTGATTAGTCAATCAATCACTCTCGAAGCCGGAGAGACCTTCATGGGAACCTTCATCGTCAACCTCCCGCTTGATACTCCTCCAGGACAATACACATACACCCTTGTAGTCACATATTCTGGCGGGCGGTACGGAGCGCAAACAGCGCATGTCACTGTGCGCTAAAGCGCACTATACAATTGTTTAAGAGCAGAGCGAGGATCATCCGTTTTACTCACGACAGCAGAAGCGAGCAACACGCCATGCGCGCCCTGACTGAGCGCTAAGGCCAAGTCTTCGCCGGAGGACACGCCAGCACCTAACAAGACCTTACACGAGAGCGCAGACACTGCCTCAGACACGATGCCAGGGCGAGCAGAGATGATGCTGACGTCACCGCCGATAAGTTCAGGAAGCTCCAGAGCGATATAATCAGGGTTGCACGCAGACAATGCGCGTGCGCGCTCAAGACTCTCTGCGCACACAACACTCATCATACCACACGACCGCAGGTGCTCAACACACGCGAACACTTGCTCGTCAGAAAGTTTTTTCTCAGCATGATTTACTAATGAACCCACAGCGCCTGCTTGCTGGACTGCTTCGCACAAGACATGACCGGTGTGCGCACCAAAGGATACAGGATCAACGTGCTGTGCGAGCACGTGAGGATGCTCTTTTGCGCACAAACGAATATCCACTGCTTGCACGCTCACCCACGCACCAAACTCATGGCACACAGAAGCGATGCGAGCAGCACTCTCGCCTGTACCTTGCTTGTACGCCTTCAGATTCACGATCACTACAGGATTCATATCACTTCTTCTCGCGTCCAGGATTAAAAAGCTTTTTGCAATCACTGGCGTGGCGCGTATACAACGCATAGACGGCAACGAGCACGAGCACTGCGCTGAGCACATGCCCTGTTTTCAGCCACGCACCAAGCACAACAGGGTCGTCACGCAAGGTATTGACTGCGAAACGAAACACTCCGTACAAGAACATAAACGACCAGAACGCAAAGCCATGAGAAAAGCGCTTTGCGCGCAGCAACAACACTAACACTGAGCCGATAACCACGTTCTTAACGAACGCGTACAGCTGCGTTGGATGGCGACACCCTTCATTAAAGGGGGGGTGTGCGAGAGGAAACTCCACGCACCATGAAACACTCGTCACCGTCCCAACGATCTCGCTGTTCGTAAAGTTTGCGAGCCTACCGAGCGCTAAGAAAAACGCTGCGACAACAACAGTGATGTCTGCGAGCGCAAAAAAATTTTTTTTGTAGCGACGACTCCACAAGAACAAGCCAAGCGTGACGCCAAGAAATCCTCCGTGAAAACTCATGCCGCCCTGCCAGACAGCAAAGAAATCAAGTATATTCCATGAACCAGGATGATAAAACAAGAAATGAAAGGTGCGCGAGCCAAGAATCATCCCGACAAGCATCCACACAATAACACTATCTGCCTCTTTGGGCGAGAGCAACGTCTTTTTGAGCACCCAATACGCCGCAAAAAAACCGAGTACGTACACTAAACCATACCAGCGCACCTCAAGAGGGCCAAGAGTAAAGAGGACGGGATTGAGGGTGTTTATGAACGTCATGTCTCAAAATGCGTGATGATAGGGCGCTTTTTTGGAACGACAAGCTCCTCAGGAAAACTCACTTGACAATACATACACACGTATCGCTCATCACGCAGCACTACCTCCCCCGTACAAATCATACACTGCATACTCTTTGTGGGCCAACACTCTTTTATATATTTGTGCGTACACCCCCGTATATGAAGTTTGACGAATACGACTTTAGGCGTCTTGAACCACAGATACGAAACTTTTGGAAAAGCCAGGATATCAAACGCAAATCACAAGAGCGAGACGGAAAACCATTCTACTTTCTTGACGGACCACCATACACATCAGGACGGGTACACATCGGACACGCATGGAATAAAAGCATGAAAGACGTGGTGGTACGGATGCGCACCATGCAAAACAGACGCGTATTCACACGAGCAGGCTACGACATGCACGGACTGCCCAACGAGCACGCAGCCATGAAAGAACTCGACCTGCACACAAAAGAAGACATCCTCGCGTTCGGACTCGACCGATTCGTTGAAGCATGCAAAAGTGGAGCGCTCGAAAAACTGCGGGCCATGAACGAAGACTTTGAGCGCCTGGGAGTGTGGCTCGACTTTGATGACGCATACCAAACTATGAGCGAAGAGTGGATTGAGAGCGTGTGGTGGCTGGTCAAACAAGCATACACGAAAGGACGACTCTACGAAGGACTGCGCCCCATGGCATGGGATCCCGTGCACGAGAGCGCACTCGCAAAACATGAACTGTACTACAAACAAGTAGAAGACACGAGCATCTACGTAAAATTCAGAAAACGCGATAGCAACGAATACTTCATCGTCTGGACAACAACACCATGGACGATACCCTACAACCTCATGATCATGGTCCACCCAGAAATTGCGTACGCAAAAGTACTGGTTGAAGACGAGATATGGATTATCGCAGAAAGCCGCGTAGAAGACGTGCTCAGCGCAGCACAAACCACGGGAGAAGTACAAGAAGTCGTGAGCGGAGCATCACTTGCAGGAAGTGCGTACGAACACTTTTTCAGCAAAGAACTAGGCCTTGACGCCCTCAAACACCAACACCCCGCAGTACACACCGTCGTCCTCTCAGACCAATACGTCACTGACGACTCAGGATCAGGCCTTGTGCACGCAGCACCGGGCTGCGGGCCAGAAGACTACGAAGTAGGGGTGCAACACGACGTGCCCGCACACAACACGCTTGATGAGCAAGGACGATTCCCACAAGACGCAGGAGTGTTTAGCGGCAAACAAGCACGCACAGACGACGAATACTTTATCGCGCTCATACACGAGCAAGGAGCGCTTGTCGCGCAAGAAGCATACCTGCACGACTACCCACACGCAGAACGATCAAAAGCACCCATCGTGTTTAAAGCAACCAAACAATGGTTTTTTCGCATCGCAGACCGCAAAGAAGAACTCCTCGAGGCAAACAACCATGTTACATGGAATCCAAAAGCAGGGTATAACGCATTTGCGAGCTGGCTTGAGAACCTGCGAGACAACAGCATCACCAAACAACGCTTTTGGGGAACGCCGCTGCCAATCTGGAGAAACACACAAGACCCTGAAGACATCATCGTGGTAGGCTCGCGCGAAGAACTCCACGCGCTCGGAGCAGCCACTCCACAAGACCTGCACAAACCATGGATTGACGAGGTTATCATACACAAAGACGGCAAAGAATACGCGCGCATCCCAGACGTGATCGACGTGTGGGTGGACGCAGGAGTAGCCAGCTTTGCAGCACTACGATATCCACAACAACAAGAACTGCTCAACACATACTTTCCCGCAGACTTCATCATAGAAGGAAACGACCAGATCAGAGGATGGTTTAATCTGCTCATGGTAACAGGCATGCTCGGATTTGACAAAGCACCGTTTACACACGTGTACATGCACGGAATGATCAATGACTCAAGCGGAAGAAAAATGTCCAAGAGCATCGGAAATTACATCACGCCAGAAGAAGTGATCACGCAATTTGGCACAGACGCGTGCAGACTGTACTGGGTGGGCGGTGCGCGCGCAGGACTCGACCTTAACTACAACCTAGAAGACTGCCGACAAAAACACCGAAACCTCAACATCTACTTCAACATCCACAAATACATACTAGAACTCGCAGCACAAACACCCGTCAAGCCACTCCCAGAGGAGTTGCGCTTTGAAGACCGCTACATCCTCTCAGTAACGCAACGAGCACTCAACACCGCAGCAGCGCTCATGGAAGGATACGAGATAGACAAACTCCCAGGAGTAGTTGAGCACGCACTCCAAGAACTCTCACGCACATACATACAACTCGTGCGCCAACGCACAGACGCAGAGAATGTGCTCGCAGTACTTGCGTACTCACTCAAACACCTTATCGCGCTTCTCGCACCCATCTGCCCGTTCATCACAGAAGCGATGTGGCAAAACCTCAAAGAACCCTTAGCACTCAATGAAGAAAGCGTGCACATGACAACACTCGCAACCGACAGCGAGCACATCAGTGACGTCCGAGAGGAAGAAATGAAGCGAGCACAAGAACTCATCACGCTCATCCTCTCAGCCAGAGACAGTGCGCAAATAGGCGTTCGCTGGCCACTCAAAGAAGTCATCACGAACGTTAAACCACTCAGCGAGCAAGCAGCAGCGCTCGTGCAAGCACACACGAACGTGCGAGCACTCACCTTTGCAGCGCCCACCGTGTCTTGCACGCTTGAGCCCAACTACAAAGCGCTTGGGAAACGATTCGGACAAGACACTCCCACGATTGCGAAAGCTATTGCTGAGCACGCAGAAGAGTACCTGAAAAAGGGCAGCATCACGATACACGGAGAAGAACTTAGCGAAGACTACTACACAGTCACCTATACAAGCCCCGAAGGATACAGCCTCGCACAAAACCAAGAAGACATCGCGCTTCTTGACATACAACAAACACCAGAACTGCTCAGCGAAGGATTCTTCAGAGAAATCGTGCGCAGAACACAACACCTCAGAAAAACTGCGGACATGAACAAACAAGACGCCATCCGCATCACCCTCGCACCAGACCTCAAAGAATATGTTGAGGTGCGAGAAGAAGAATACATGCGCGTTGTCGGCGCGGTGAGCGTGAGCTACGCAGACCCGAGCACCATGCCACACTACGAGACGTATCGCGTGCGAGACAAAGAACTCGCACTAGGAATAGCACTCCACTAGCCTTAAATATCTTTGATTATAAAGTTTAAGCAGAGATGAGCTTTAATCCCTTTGAGTACGTAGAAGTCATGCAAGCATGGAACGCATTTATTGGCTTTCTCCCACGATTCATCGCAGGAATACTCGTATTCGCAACCTTCTACCTTCTGTATCACGGAACGGTACTGATCTTGCGACACGTGCTTGAGAGAAGAAAAGCCCACGCAAGCATTATCTCTCTTACGGTCAAAACATACAAAATAGCACTCATCACCACAGGTGTCGTGCTCGCACTCCAACAAATGGGAGTGCACATCACCGCAGCACTCACAGGCCTGGGAGTCCTCGGAGTAGCACTCGGATTCGCAGCACAAGATTCCGTATCAAACTACATCGCAGGAATTACCATCTTCTGGGACAAACCATTTTACGTAGGAGACTACATCGAAGTAGGAGAGCGGTACGGACGCGTCACAGAAATAACAATGCGATCAACACGCATACGCACACGACAAAACCAATACCTAATCGTGCCAAACAGAACTATTGTGAACGAACTCGTAATCAACCACTCAAAAAATGGCGAGGTACGCGTAGACATCCCCGTAAGCATCGCGTACGAAAACGATGTGATGCGCGCACGAGACGTACTACTGGCAATAGTAGACCCTGACAGCGATCCACGACTCTCACAATACCTGCGCGCAAACGTCGTGGTAAACCGATTAGCAGATAGCGGGGTGGACTTGTACTTTAGGCTCTGGATAAACAACGCAGAAGACGAGATGCCCGTACGATTTGAATACTTAGAAAAAGCAAAATACGCATTGGAAGGAGCGGGACTGAACATCCCATTCCCCCAACGCGTTATACACATGAGACACGAGAATGGCAAAGAAAGCAATTGACACCCCCCTTGGAGAGTTAACGTTACGAAAATACGAGCCACCACAAAAAGACGACCGAAGAGAACTCGTCAGAAAAGTGTGCCTCTCACTCGGAGTACTCCAACCAGGAGACAGCCGAGACGTCGTCGTAGACGTACTCTTAGTCCTCCTTGAAGCAGAAAACGCACTTTCCGCAAAAGAAATCGAGCACGCAGTCATTGACGCGCGCGAAGGCGCAGGGCTTGTCATGCTCGGAGTAGCGCCAAGCAATATTCGGCGACAACTCCTACGACTACGAGACATTTTTGTGGTTGAGAAAACAAAAAACCTCTACCGCATACGAGAAGAAGCACCACTCGTAGCAATATTTGAAGAGCACGTAGAGCGATACTACCTGCGATCAATTACTGAGCGCGTAAAAGAATACTTGCGAGCAATCGACGAAGTGTTTGGTAAACACAAATAAAGAATCTTCCACATCTATCTTATATGGTGTATGAACCACGAGAAGACTCATGGCTGCTTGAGCGCGTTGTACGCGAGCGCGCACGAGGACGCGTTATTGACGTCGGGTGCGGAACAGGGATACTTGCGCGAGCAGCAGGTGATGCGCTCGCAGTAGACATTGACCCACAAGCAGTCGAGCACGCGCGCAGCACAGGAGTGGATGCTCACGTCTCAGACCTCTTTTCTGAGGTGTCAGGAACCTTTGATACCATTATCTCAAACACTCCGTACCTCCCCTCAGACCCACGAGCACCGGACGTCGCGCTTGATGGAGGAACAAAAGGGTATGAGTGGATCCTGCGCTTTCTTGAACAGGCAAAAAAGCATCTGGCGCGAGACGGACACATTCTTTTTCTGATCTCAACACAGACAAACCCGTCCGTGATTGAGCAGTGGCTGACAAAAAACTGTTTTGTGTATGACATCTGTGCACGTGAACGAGTGTTTTTTGAAGAACTTCTCGTGTACGACGCACGGTTTGCCCTCCCAGACATCCAGGAAGCAACATACCTTGCCTCAGGAAAACGAAGCAAGGTGTACCGGCACGGCAATCACGTCATAAAACTCGCTCAAACAAGACGCATAGAGCAAGAAGCACACATGCTCCAAGCAGTCAACAAGCTTGGGCTTGGACCAAAATATTATGCGCACACACCACACAGACTCATTATGGAATACATCGCGGGAGAGCGCATAGACACCTTCTTAGCACAAGGAGGAGATAGTAAGCGCGTATTTGCAGAGGTACTCAGGCAATGCAGACTCCTTGACGAGGCGCATATCAACAAAAAAGAGATGACAAACCCGTACAAACACATCCTCATCAGCGATGAGCGAGTAGTCATGATAGACTGGGAGCGAGCAAAAAAAACGACTCGCCCACAAAACGTCGCACAATTTCGCGAGTATATCAAGAAACACACAAGCCTTGCAGAACGCGTCTATGCCGTTGTGAAGAGGATACCCGAAGGACGAGTGGCGACGTACAAAGAAATCGGTCGACGCATCAATAGCAACGCCTATCAAGCAATCGGACAAGCACTCAAACGCAACCCTGACCCCAACAGTATTCCATGCCATCGAGTGATTCGCTCTGACAGAACGCTCGGAGGATACTTTGGAGGCGAGCAAGCAAAGAAAAAAAGACTCCTCAAGGATGAAGGAGTGCTTTTTGATGCGCAAGGACGCGTACGCAAAGAATGCCTGCTCACTCAATCCACGTAACGCGATCATCAGTGCCGCGAAAACGAATACTGTTTAATCCGCAATTTGCGCACCCAAAATCAATGCGCATGGGTTCATCAAGCTCAAACTCAACAAACGTACTGTACGGAGTCATCCCTACACGCGCTGAGATACCCTGCGAGCGCACAAGACTCACAAACAACACGCTAAGCGCAAGATCATCTGCTTGCCGAAACAACAACGTCTCAGCAGGAGAATGCAGATGCGGACGCACTTGCACCACCTCCACATGCTCAATATGTGTGCGAAGCCACGTACTGATAGCGCGCACAGCACACTCCTCGTTATCTGTAAGACACACAGAACGAATGCGCGCAGCAACCTCAGCGATTTGCGGCGTGGGGTGCATGAGAAGGCCTGCATCTCGCGGATCAAGCACGCGCTCTGCTCCTTGCGCGGCAAAGCCACGAGGAATAACGTCTTCGTACGATAACGTTTCTTGCGGGCGCGTCTCATCAGTAGGGAGTTGTGAGCCAATAAACGCAAATAAGGTGAGCACACCAGCAAGTGTGAGGAGCACGATGATGAACTTGAAAATGAAATGCATACACGCCTGTAGACAGGTATATTTATAAGGATTTTTCATCCCTCTCACTCAATGGTGCGCCACCTCGCAATTATCATGGACGGAAACCGGCGCTTTGCACAGCGACTACTCAACAATCCACTCAAAGGACATGTGTGGGGACGAGATAAACTCAAAGAAGTAGGAAGCTGGGCGCGAGAGGCAGGAATTAAGGAACTGACGCTGTACGCGTTCTCAGCACAAAACTTTTCTCGACCAAAAAAAGAATTTGACCACCTCATGCAGCTGTTTCGCGAGGGGTGTGATGAGTTACTCGCGCAAGACAGCGATGGGGTGCGTGTACGCTTTGTAGGGGATCTTGAGCGCTTTCCAGAAGACGTGCATGAGCGCATGAAACACGTTATGGCGCGGACACAACACCACACCGAGTATGTCATGAACGTCTGTGTAGGATATGGTGGACGAGAAGAAATCACTGCAGCCGTTAAGGAGCTTGCACGAGAAGTCCAACAAGGACTGTTGTCCTCTGAGGATATTTCGATGCAGACAATCTCTGATCGGCTTGAGATTTCTGAACCAGACCTGATTATTCGTACAGGAGGAGAGGTGCGCACAAGCAATTTTCTGGTGTGGCAGTCATGGTATAGTGAATGGTTTTTTGTGGATACATTGTGGCCAGATTTCTCTAAAGAAGAGTTCGATATGATTATCGAAGAGTTTTCGGCCCGAAAACGACGCTTCGGACGTTAATCCTCTTGAGGTGTCGCTAACAGTTGCGTTAGTGTTTTATTGCCCACTTCTTGGATGTACTCAACAACTCCAGGCGTAGATGCTGGCTGAGAAATAGCTTTACCATGTCCACACGTACATGCATAAAATACTTCTCCATGGTAGCTAGCCTCTTGGAGTATGTTGCCACAGGAAGGGCACAGGTGTTGTTTGCTCACGATTGCTCACTTTAGTTTACTAAATGCAGATACAAAAGCCTTGTTTTCTTCCTTAATTGCTTGAGTTGCGGCAAGAAGAAGCTTTGGGAAATCTGCTTTTTTAGTGGTCTCTACGATGAAAGTAGGAGTTCCCACAAGTGGATGACTCACACTATAGGTTGCTACACTCACATCTTTTTGCTGAAGAAGGGCTTTCTTGAGGTTATTACAGAATGTGTGACCTGCGTTATGCAACTCAAACACCACTCTCTGGTCTGCTTTCTCAAGTACTGCTATCTCCATAACGCATAGTGCACAGAGTCTGTTTATAAAACTTACTCTCTTTGCAAGCGCACCATGATCACATCAATGTAGGTGCGCTTTTTCTTGTGCTGACGCATGGTCTGCTTAAGAGGAAATGAGACGGGCCACACGTGCGTGAGCGCAAAACCATGTTCTTTGCCAAGAGAGCGCACAAACTCCTCGCTAGAAGCTAAATGCATGCTATACACGACGTCAGCGCTGAGAAACGCTACGAGAAGAAACTCCTTATCCGCATGCACTGTTTTTGTGCCAAACGGAGGGTTCATGAGCACCACATCAGCGCGCACTGGCTGCACAGGAGCGTGGATGTAGGTGATACCCTCTACATTGAGCGCCCGAGCGTTTTGTGCTGCGATACTGAGCGCTTTTTCATCAATGTCTACTAGCGTTACGTGGCTTGCGCCGTAATACAACGCTCCCAAACCCAAAATGCCGGTTCCTGCGCCCAAATCAGCGATATGCTTACCCTCGATGTCGCCGAGCATGTCAGCGTTATGGATGAGCTGCGCAGCTATTTCTGAGTCTGTTGAGTACTGCTCAAGCGACGTGTTTGGCGTGATAAATGTCTGCAGCTTTGAGAGGCGCACCGCAAGACTTTTTTGTGATCCCATGACACAAAGGAATTACGCAGGGTTTTTATCGGTTACTGAGGGTTTTGTACGTAGTAAGGCCCCAATTTTGTAGTTCCATGTCCTTGAGAGCAAAATATGTATCGATGGTTTCTCCGTGGAGTGCTTGAAAGCGCTGTTCTGCATGTGCGTGAACAGCAGGGTCTTGGAGGATATCGTACCATTGCCTTACTGCTATGCGGTACGTATCCTGGTGATTTTTAACTGTTGGGTTGTGGAAGCGAACAACTCCCGTCCATCCATCAGTTGATTCGCGGCCTTCATGTACTTTCTTGCGTACTGCTGCGTCAATGTTTTTTATTGGGTGGAATCGTTCGTCTTGTCTGCTCATGCAGACCAGATCATAGTTGCAGTCCTCTGCCATTTCGCGTAACTGTGCGCCGTGCGCGCGGTCTAAAAATGATGTCGTGGTGCCGTGGATGCGCAAATCATATTCCTCAGCAGTTTTTCCTGTAAAATGAATTATTCCTGCATCTCCGCCGTTAGCACTGTTTAACCAGAGATGTCCTTGACTCTCTTGCGCCAATGATGCCAGTACCATATTTTCTGTAAGGCCAACGCTGTGTGCGTTATACAAGTCTAAAGCGGCACGAACGACTGGGCGAAAACCCTCTACTCGTTGCCACACGGCTGCTTTGCTATCCATCGCCGGTTGTCTGCGTTCTATTGGTAGGAGCTTTGCCTCGTATCCTGAGCGCGTTCCTTGGTATGAGAGTCCTCCCACCTCGGGAAGTTGTTGATGCAGGCTTGTCGGTACTGCGCGCTCTTCTGTTGGTGCTGTGCGCGCTTTAGAGGGTGCTTCTTCACGGTCGCGCAATGTGTTGTAGATGTCAATACTTTTTTCCAGGCCAGAAACTGCGCAGCTTACTGGAGCTGAGATGGGTGCGGTGGCTTTTGGCACGCACGGTATTGAAGGCGTGTGTGGATTGTAGTCAAGGCCTGAGTTTAAGGCGACAAGTGCTGCTCCCATCACGCCCCAGTTCGCGACTCTCCCAAACCTTCGCGGTCGATCGGTTTCTCCAGGGTGTTTTCTGAGTTTTGTGGAGATTCCTTGTGTGATTCGACTAATGTTTCTTCTGGGTTTGTGACTGGGGTCGTGTGCGGCTAAGTTTTTTTCCGTATCGGACGTGCTCATGCCGTATACTGTAGCAGCTCCTGCGCCGAATGCTCCTGCAGCAATAGTAGCGACTCCAGCTCCTACTTGTCCGTTGTTTATGAGATGGTATCCTGCTCCGAGCGGGGCTGCAGCGGTTGCTCCAAGAACGAGTATGTTGTCTAGTGCTGGCTCGAATATCTTTTTTACACTATCTGCGGTCTTGCCAGTAAAGTATACTGCTTTCCCGAAGAGTTTGGCACTTTCTTTGAAATTATCCCATATATCGCTCATGCTGTAGTAGTAACAATCAGACTATATAAATGTTATGTATTTAGTCACTGTTTAGTGATAATAAAAAGCCGTCCAGGAAATCCTGGACGGCATAGTGTGGCAAAAGGTTTTATGTAAAGGTCAAAAAATTAAATGTGTGCAAGAACTCTACTTGCAAGCGTCCGTCACGCAGCCAATTAAACACGTGTTTTGTGTAACAATAGGTGCAAATACTAAAGTCGTGCTTGCATACTACACACATAATGCCTTCGTCTGAGCGCAGACAATTGGTCTCGTGCGCAAGGTCAGGTATGCGTTGTGGGTCGTGTTCTTGCAGCCACTGCGCAACTGCTTCTTTAAGGCAGTCTTGGCACAGCGGGTTGGTTATTGGCTCGTCACAGAGCTTACATTCCATTTTTGTGTTCTCCTGCTGAGAACGCATGTAGGGTGTTCAAGAAAGGTAGTGTGCCTGAGGATGTGCTCCATTTCCTTGGTATCCTAATTCAAGGACTTCTGGCAGGGGTTGTTGATAGTTCATTCTCGTTGCCACTGCGCAGCTTACTGGAGCTGAGATGGGTGCGGTGGCTTTTGGCACGCACGGTATTGAAGGCGTGTGTGGATTGTAGTCAAGGCCTGAGTTTAAGGCGCCAAGTGCTGCTCCCATCACGCCCCAGTTCGCGACTCTCCCAAACCTTCGCGGTCGATCGGTTTCTCCAGGGTGTTTTCTCATTTGCTCGCGCAATGTGTTGTAGATGTCAATACTTTTTTCCAGGCCAGAAACTGCGCAGCTTACTGGAGCTGAGATGGGTGCGGTGGCTTTTGGCACGCACGGTATTGAAGGCGTGTGTGG
>SKXU01000070.1 GCA_007128245.1 Candidatus Woesearchaeota archaeon | reverse complement strand
GTTGAGCAACGATTTTTGTCTGCACACGGTTTACAGGTTGGAAAAGGGGTTGATACGGATTCTCTTTGTGTGGTTGACAAGCCATTACCTGCGCTTGTGGAATGTTCTGTACGCATACTATCTTCTGATGACGTGGTGTCTTGCGTAATCGTTGATGATCAGCGCTTTACGGGCTTAGAACGTGACGTGCTCGCAGCGTTCGCGGAATGGTTTGTGCGCAAAGACCCTGACGTCTTGTTTGTCTTTGAAGCCTTTTCTGCCCTACCACTTCTTGATAGGCGCTTGCGAGCACATAATCTTTTCGTATCGTTTCACCGGTTTTCTTCTGCGCCGCTGCGGTATCGTGGAGGGAGGTCGTTTTTTAGTTATGGACAAGTGCGTTTTCGTGACTTCTCATTTCGTCTCAAAGGACGACTCCTTATTGACAGTCAGCTCTCGTTTGGCGATGACATCGAGGGGTTGCTTGCGCTTGCACAGCTCTCGTTTTTGCCTGTGGGAGTGGTTGCTGCTCGTAGCGCAGGAGCGTGCTTTCAAGGTTCGCTTGTTCACCTCTTATTATCTGAGGACGTGCTTGTTTCGTATAAACAAAAACCGCTCGCAAAGCCCGTTTCTATGTCCACGCTTGTCTCACAAGACCGTGCAGGCCTCACGCTCGACCCGGTGGTGGGGGTGCACGAAGATGTTGCTGAGCTTGATTTTGCGAGTTTGTTTCCGACGCTTATCGCACAAAAAAATATTTCTGCAGAAACGCTCTCTTCTTCTGGGGTTCCGTGTCCTGATGTTGACGTGAGTATTTCACAGGATAAGCAAGGGTTTATTGCGCGCGCGATACAACCGTTCTTAGCGCTTCGCGAGGAGTATCGTCGTGATGAGTCAGTGCTTTCTCAACAACGTTCAGACGCGGTGAAGGGCGTGCTTGTTTCTGCGAATGGGTATCTGCGCTATCGTGAGTTTAAGCTTGGAGTATCGACCACACACGTCGCGTTGTGTTCATGGGCAAGGCAGTGCTTGCTTGTTGCAAAACGCCTTGCTGAGGAGCGAGGGTTTCGTGTGGTAGCAGGCCTTATTGATTCTGTGTATGTTCACAAGAAGGGTTTGCAAAAATATGAGGTGCTCTCCCTGGCACAAGATATTTCTTGTGCGACGGGCGTGCGAGTCAAGTGTGAGGGAGTATTTTCTTGGGTTGCGTTTTGTCCTTCTGCAACAAACCCTTTGCGTCCTGCACGCACGCATTACTTTGGCGCGTTTGTTGATGGTGGCGTGAAGATTCGTGGTTTGCGAGCGCGCCGCTCTGGCACTCCTCGTTTTGTGCGGCAATTTCAAAAAAACGCTGTTTCGTATCTTGCACAGTTTTCTCCTAGTGATGTACGTGGAGGGCTTGTTGAGGTATGCCGTGCTGCACGTACAGTACTGTCACAACTTCAGCGAGTGTCTGTGGCCGATGCAGCGTTTTCTGTGCGACTCACAAAAGATTCGTACGGCACCCGATCTGTTCAGCAGCAACTCTCAGAGCAGCTTGGCAGGGTGATTCCTGGGCGGCGCGTGTTTTTTGTGTTCTCTTCCAATCGTCCTGTCCTCGTAGACGATTTTTCTGGAACGCTGTGTGTTGCGTCCTATCGCAAAGAGCTCTTGTTTGCTGTCAAAGAACTCGCACGGCCGTTTGGAGTGTCTGATGATGAAATCATGCTCTTGTTTTCTGGTCAGCAGTCATTACTCTCACTGCCCACTGGACATGCACGGGCGCAAGTGTTGTTAAACAAGATTCTCTTCTAAGAAGATGTTAGTTGCTGTTTTGGGAGAGGATTCCTGTCGTGACGTCGTGCTCAGAGCAATTGATGTTGGGGTGTGCGGTGTGATTGATTGCGCAAACACTGCTGATCCTCACACGTTTTTTCCTCTCGTAGAAGATGCTGTTGAGCAGTGCTTTGTACTTAGTATTGATTTACTTTATTCATTTCCTGATGCGGTGCGCACCGCTTTTGCGTCTGACTGGGTTGCAGTTGCGGTTACGTTTCCTGGTCGGTTGTTTCATTATCAAGACGCTGCTGAGAATGCTGAGGTCTTTTTGCAGTCATGGGAGCTGCTTAAGAAGCTGTCTTTGCGCATGCCTGTGTTTGTGTCTGTGCGCTCTGATGATGCGCAACGAGCGTTTGCGCAGCGGTTTGCTGATCGGGTGGAGGAGTGTATGGGTCATACGAGTAAGAGTCAAAAACATGTGATGGAAGATTTAGTGCGCGAGCTTAGGCGATATCGAGAGGTTCTTAGTCCGGAGGACAGGGTAGTGTTTGATGAGTTGGTTGAGAAACCGTTTTCTCGCTTAGGAGCGGTCACGCACGCAAGCAGTTTGCACACGTGGGCGTTTTTTGTCCTCTCAATACTGATTGAAGAAAAGAAGAGGTCTTCTCGCCAACCTGATGTGTGCTCATGATTAGACTTTTAAATCATCAGTTCCGTGTTGCTGTGTGAAAAAGGCATACTTTGTTTTACTTGTAGTAGTGTTCTTGGTGCTTTCTAGCGCGATTTGGCTGTATGCACTATTTTTCTCACAGGGTTCTACTGATGCCATAGTCGCTCTTCAAGAGGATCTCCTTGAACGCGGTGATCGCGCTCAGCAAAATCTTCCTTATGGTCTGCTCGTTACACATGTGTTTTTAGCAGTTGATGAGGGCTCTGGGTCGGGTATTGAGCTGTTAGTTCGTCCAATCCCTGGCTCCTTGCCTGTTAACTTGAGTACGCTATCTCTTCTCGTGGATGCAGGGGATGAATTGTTCATCGCCACATTCTCTGCTACTGAGCCTAATGCGTGTAGTTTTGACACGTTACCACACACACGTTTTTGTGTAGTGATGCTCGTTGGAGAACATGATGGGTACCTCTCGGTTGGAGAAACTGCTTGGGTATACATTAACACTCAAGCATCTCTGGTTCAAGGCGATTCTCTTGCTGTCACGTTTGATTATCAAGATGGGCAAGAACGAGTAGTCTCCACTCTGATACCTGTATTGTCTTCTGATAGAGTGCAAATATATCCTTAATGTGCTTATTTTATTGAGAGAGGAAGAAAAAAAGAAAAGAAAAAATTATTCTGCAAGGTAACTTGCTTGTTTTGGGTTGTAGTGCCAGTCAGTGCGTACTTTTCCTGCGTTTTTGTAGTACTTGGTCAGGCGCATGATCTTTGACTCTGTAAGGGTGAGTCCTCGTCGTGCTGGCTTGTCTTGCTTGTTGTCTTCAAGGTGCTTTCTGATAAGTACTGCTTTCTTGATAAGTGCAAGAATGTCTTCAGGAAGCTCTCCTGCTGCGTCGTGCTCAGCAAGAATTGCTGCTACGCGCTTGCCAGTCACTGCTTTGACATCAGGTGTGTCGTGCTCGTCTCGGAGGGTGTTTCCTATTTTTGACGGGCTCGTTCCTTGCTTTGCAAGTTCAACTACTTTCTTCTCAATTTCTTTTGCGGACAGCCCTCCTTCTGGTTTGGGTCGTCCGACTGGTCTGTACGAGGCCGCTTTTCCGCGTGCTCGTGAGTGCATTCGTGCCATTGTGTTATGTATTTTCCTCTGAAAAGAAGTCTGTTGCTTCCCTCCAGCGCAGACAAGCGTGAACCGATCTGCCTCTTGGTACTGTGTGGGAGCGCACAGGTGTTTTTAAACGTTTATGCTGTTTCCACTGGACATGCACGCCCGAAACCCTTGTTAATGCGTGTTTTCTGCTTACTGTATGAGCACAAACTATATCAATACAAACAATCTTACTAATAAGATGGAACTTATTAAAGTGTCTAGTCGTGGACAAATCGTTATTCCTGAAGACGTACGCAAGAAGTACGATATTAATCAAGGGGATAAGCTTGTGCTACTTGATAAAAACGGCGTGCTCTTGCTCAAAAAGGCTTCTGATACGGAACGTGCCCTGCGCAAAGAGTGGCTTTTAGCAGTTGAACAGTCCTTTGCAGAGGTGTGGGATAATGAAGAGGACGACAAAGTATGGGACAACGCCTAGTGCAACGAGATATTGTACTTGTGCGCTTCCCGTTTAGCGATGCATCCGCAACCAAACTGCGCCCTGCACTGGTGATTTCAAATGACGCGTATCATGCATCGCGACAAGACGTTCTCGTCTGCGCAATCACCTCACAAACTGTTTCTCTCGAGTATGGCGTGCTCTTGCACCCACACCAGCTTGAAAAAGGGACGTTGCCTAACCGTAGCACTGTTCGCTCAGATACATTGGGTAGGTTGCACCGCTCACTTATCAAAAAGCACTTGGGAAAAGCGTCTGTGGTAACTCACGAGCTTGTTGTGCAAAAAATTCGTTCACTGATTAACTGACTGTTCTCACTTCTAAATCACCAATAAGGTTTAAAAAGGGGTGTTGGTATTTTTTGTGCATGACAAAAGACGTTGCATATCACGCACACCTTCCTTCATGGCAAAAATTCCTTATTGCACTGGTACTCGTGGTTATCGCCACTATCTCTGTAATAGTTACTATGTCAACTAACCTCTCCATTGAGGTGCTGGGATTGTTTGTTGCAATAAGCGGTGTATTGCTGTTATCCATTGGTCTTGTGCGCACAAACGATGACTTATTGTTTTTAGCGACGCACCACAAACAAGCAGAGGTACAACAAGTAATCACGCACTTTGCGACCGAACGATTTTTGGTCATGCTCTCACTCTTCTTAATCGTGCTTGGCATGCTCTTGCAACTCCTCGGCGCAGTGTTTTAGGAGTACAGTAACCTTTTAAACAGTATAGCATTCTATTCTCTTATGGCTCTTCCTATTGTTTCTGAATCTGACTCTGGACTGGCGATTGGCTCAACATGCGGCACGACTTCTGCAGGTCACTCATATCAGGGTTCTGAAGGTGAGGGGCAGCTGAAAGAAAAAGATGCTCAGACGCTTGAAAACCAAGGATACGCTCTTGTTGGCAGGCACTCCGCAGTAAAGGTGTGCGGCTGGACAAAAAACATGATTCGCGGAAAAGGAGGGTGTTATAAGCTCACCTTCTATGGTATCATGAGTAATCAGTGCATGCAGATGACCACAAGCATTTCGTGTGCGAATCGTTGCACGTTTTGTTGGCGCGGATACAAAGCTCCTGTATCTAAAGAGTGGAAGTGGGGTGTTGATGACCCGCAATTCATTATTGACGAATCTTTGAAGGCACATCATAAGTTTCTTACTGGCTTTGGTGGCTCTCCCACTGCAAATCCGTTTATGTACAAGAAGTCTCTTGATGTAAAGCACGTAGCGCTCTCATTGACTGGAGAGCCCATTACGTATCCTCGCATGAACGAGATCTGTGATAACTTTCACCGCCAGGGTATCTCCACGTTTTTAGTAACCAATGCGCAGTACCCGGAAGCTATCGAGAACCTTAACTTAGTAACGCAGCTGTATCTTTCTATTGATGCGCCAAACAAAGAACTCCTCAAAGAAGTTGATAGACCCTTATTCTCTGATTACTGGGAGCGCATGATTGCCTCGCTTGACGCACTTTCTAAAAAGAAGTATCGCACCTGCATTCGCCTCACAGCAATTAAGGGGCTAAACATGGTGCATCCTGAGCTCTACGCAGAACATATCTTGCGTGGAGACGCAGACTTTGTTGAGGTTAAGGCATACATGTTTGTTGGTGAGTCGCGCCAGCGCCTTCAGATGGAGAACATGCCGCTACACTCAGAAGTGGTTGATTGGGCAAAAGAAATTCTTCAGTACCTTCCTGAGTATGAATGGCTTGCTGAGCACGAGCCCAGCAGAGTTGTGTGTTTTGCAAAAAAGAAGTGGAATCGCCACACGTGGATTGATTTTCCGAAGTTTCACGAACTCGTTGAGTCAGGAGAGGACTTTGACCGCTGGGACTATCAGCGTACTGACGTGACTCCTGAAGACACGATGTATACTGCAAGAAACGAGACTGACGGCGGCTGCTAGTTCTTATCTGGGTATTTCATATCCAGCACGCGACCCATGATGAGTGGTCCAATAAGGACTGATACGATTGCGAGCACGATCACGGCGATGGCTACTTCGTCAGGGAGGAGTCCTTGGCTTTGCGCGATTGCAGTTAATGCGAGTGTGGTGATAAGTTGTGGGACGCTCGTGAGCCCTACGATGCTGCTCTCATAGTTATCAAGTCCCACGAGTCGTCCTGATCCCCAGCCTGACACGAACTTTGCGACCATACTGGTTACTGCCACTGCTGCGATAAGCAGCCATAAGTCTTTATCTAGGAATAATGAGAGGTCTATCCATGCTCCTACGGTCACAAAAAAGATGGGGATGAATATTCCGTACCCCAAAATGTGTAGTTTGTGCTCAAGCATCTTGCTTCGCACACTTTCGGATATGATGAGCCCTGCAAAAAATGCTCCGACGATGGTTTCGAATTTGAAGAATTCAAAGATGATAGCAAACCCTAATACAATAATCATGATTGTGCGCAGCTCTCCTTCAAACAAGTCTCTGTCGCGATGTGCTTTTTCGTATTCTTTGACTTCTTTACGGAACTCTGGCATCAAGAATTTTACTATGACACCTCCCGCAAGAGTAAAGAGCAGCACGATAACCCAGAGTGGTAGTGGAAGGAATGGATCTGGATTCACGAATTGCAGGAATATCGCAAAGAGCACAAGGGAGGCGATGTCTTGGAGCACTGTTGATGACACAACAATTTTTCCCACTCTACTCTGCAGGATTCCTTTTGCTTCAAGCGACGGAACTACTACTGCAAATGAGGTGTTTATCAAAATAATTCCTATGGTGAGCGCGACGAGTGGTGAATACCCAAACGCAAGCATCACTCCTGCTCCGAGCAGTCCAGGTATGATACCTGTAAATATCCCTACGATGGTTCCTTCTTTGAGAACGTTTTTTATTGCTGAAAAGCGTATTTCCATTCCTGCAAGAAACATGAGAAAAATGATTCCTATTTCTGCTAAAAACCAGATTACTTGGTTTCCCTCTAGCGTGATCAGTCCGAGTGCGGAGGGTCCAATGGCCATTCCTGCAAAGATGAGCGTTACTGACCAGGGGAGTTTGAAGCGGCGAAAAATTGCTGAGAACAATAGTCCTGCAAGCAGCACGATAAAAAATGCGCTGAGCGTAACAAGAATGAGTTCTGGGTCTCTCATCTATTTTTTTCTTGCGTGACGGTTAATAAACTATTCGCTAAACAAGGATTGCTGTTGCTCCTGCGAGCAGTAAGAAATTTAGTGCGAGAAAGTGTTTTGAGCTCCAGTGCAGTCCTGAGAAGCGAAACGTGCTCAGAGGATACAAAAATGGGGTTGCTTCTTCTTTTCTGTGCGTCCAC
>SKXU01000009.1 GCA_007128245.1 Candidatus Woesearchaeota archaeon | reverse complement strand
TTCAAGAAATGCACAAAGCACAACTCGTGTCATTTCATCGACAAGGAAGACTCAAAATCTTGCAGCTCACCAAAAAAGGAGAAACAGTTGCAAAGCACCTTGAGTCCATAAGACAAGCACTTTAGTTACTAGACTATATACGGCGAGATAGCGAGGAAAGTGCTGTTCACATGGTATTTGCTTTGCAAACTTACTCACTCCCAACCAGGATCTTCATCCCAAATACGTACTTCAGACCACCAAGACTGCATCGGAACGTGGGGACCCTGCCGGCGATTAGCTCCAAGTGCGATGGAGTGGATACCGTCAGCCACAGTTGAGAATCCAGAATTCTCTACCATGTGGTCCCCCGCCCACCAACGCATTAAGCCGTCAGCCGAGCCATCATTGCTCGTATCACTAGTTTTGGGTTGCGATGGAACCCTTATGTGAATTCGCATCCTTACCCACTCGCCATTGTAAATGTCTTCAGAAACCGAAAAAGGATAATGCTCTGTTGCTCCAGCGTCGTTGGGAGGACGGATTTGTAGGTATTCGCCAAAGCCTGAGGGTCCGAAATGGAGACCGAACGATCCGGCGCCCCTACCCGGAGATCCAGCTCCGGGGTAACGGCCTTGAAACCAACTGTAAGCCCGTGCGCTCGTACATCCCCATTCAGCCGGAGCTATGTGGGAGAAGTTCTCCGAAAACCGCTTCCAGACCTCAATCCAAACTTCCTGCAATTCTTGGCCAAAATCAACGCCGCTGTTGATTGTGTAGCCATTGCAGGCCATATATCGAACCGGCCAATCATATCGCATTGCTCCGAGGTTATTTCCGGGGGGACCTAGTGTGTGATCTATGCTTATCTGTTCAGGGTTTACACCAGGTGTCAGTAAATTCGTTGCAAATAGGTCTTCAATTGAGGAGTACTCTCCGAAATTAATGTGGATGACGGGCTCAACGCTTTAGCCTGCGGTGCGGCCTATGTTGCGAGCAACAATAACTACATCAAACAAGTCAATCACCCCATCACCGTTCTGATCAGCAAAAGCGTTCACGCCGGGTTCACCAACAGAGCGCCCAAGTACCGAAACGACTGCCAACAAGTCAGCAAGACCTACCTGTCCATCACCAGTAACATCTCCTTCTGGTCGATGAGGCGCTTCAGGTTCCTGAGCTTCAGAAGGTGTTTCACACCCAATACGCTCAGTGCTAACAACGATGTTATCGAAATATCGCTCCTGACGAGTGGGAGACCCATCATTCCAATAATTTTCAAAAAAGATATTATTAATGCCGTATCCTTGATAATTTCCAACCCAATTGATGCCGGTGCCCTCAGCATCAAGCTCATCATTAATCCACAAACGAAATACACCATTACTTTGCCCTGGATCGTTAAGGCGCGCATACGCCTCGATACAAAACCACTCGCCAACATGTTCTGAAGAAAACAGTGGCTTGGTACCTGCTTGAGCTCCTAACCAACGAAGATTTGGCCAATCATTATACCGAGTGGAGCGAACTGTGCCGTCAGCACCGATGCCACTGGCAGGATCTAAACCAAGACACGCATCAAGACCAGTATCTTGACATCCCATACTAAAGACATGAGCCAAAGTTCCTTGTGCCCATCCAGGCGAAAGAATTGTTGTGGCACGAGATAGCTTTGCGGCACCTCCGCCCACCCAACCGTCCTGATGACGCAAATACATCCGCCAATACAGCTCTGTGTAATTTTCTATGCCATCATCAACAGGACGAAAATAGGTGCTTGGCTGAGCACCAACTGCGAGCTTAAGATTGCCCACATCTACTGCTCCTTGTTCAAACACTACTTGCATCCCATAACTTCCATCAACACCCACGCCTGGTTGTCTTGTGAACGCACCGTCCCGATCAACGTACTCAAAATAGCTCTCTAAACGGTCTTCTTCAAAATCATCACACCAAATCCACGCCTCATGAGGATTAGCGCACTCATTTTCTAGTGCAAATACAAAGGGAATGAGCACAACAAGCACCAAGATAGACCATCTCATACACCCTTTTTGTGGCGAGGAGAATAAAAAGATTTACTTTACGTCAAAACGAGATATTTCAAGATACTCTTTTTTTGCCTTAAACCGATAATCCGCGTGCTCATTAAACTGCGTGAGTTTCGTAATGAGCTGAGGAATCATGATCTTGTTGCCTTTAAACTCAAGCGCAGTAATCATCTCATGCTCTGAATTCTCTTCGAGCTCCTGAAAGATTTGCTGACTTTTTTCCTTACCAATCTCTTCGTTTCTCGCTTTGGTTTGCGTGAATAAGAACTCTGCAATCTTATCAGGAACATCAATCTTGGTTGTACTCACCACGCCTTGTAATCCAGGACTAAGGTTTACTTCTAAAAACACAGGTCCTCTGTGGCTGATCATCAAATCAACACCAGCCATGTCCGCACCTACCGCGCGCGCAGCCTTGACACACAACTGTTTCGTGTGTGCATCAAGCGAAATGGGCTCTCCATGCCCGCCGGAGTGGATGTTTGAGCGAATCTCTTTTTTAGATGCGACGCGCTGATACGCAGCGACCACCTTATCGCCAACGACAATAGCGCGCACATCACGACCTCCGGTGTCGATGAACTCTTGAATAAGAAAGGGTTGGCGCAACGCGGAGAGCGCGTCCAAAATGCCGTTGGCAACGACTACGCTGTCCGCGTAGAGAACGCCCTTGCCTCCGGTTCCGTTAGGAAATTTAAGGATGAGAGGAAAATTGAGTTTCTCCATAAGATTCTTTGCCGCCTCAATCGTTGATACCTGATACGTCGTTGGCATGGGAACGCCTGCTTGATGCAAAGACAACTGGGTAAGCAACTTATCGTGCCCCACAGTAAATCCAGTTGAACGAATAGGCATGTAACACCCGCGCTCAAGGACAGCAGTAAGAGACTCAAGTAGCTGCGCATAGCGAAAGCTTCCTTTGGCAAAAATACAATCGTAGCGCTTTATCGTCTCTCCACGATACAGTACCTCGCTCTTATCTCCAGAAAAAGATATTTCCATATCTTTGAGTTGTAGATTATCTACTTCATCAAAATAATTTTTCATAGCCTCATATGTCCATTGACTGCTCGTGGAACCAAGACTAATGATTGCGGCGTTTACCATTACTCATCATCCTCTTCAACAAGCAATGTATCTTTATTTGGATCAATTAAGAATCCTTGGCGCAAAATATCTTGGCCGATAAGCACGCGATACGTCATGTGACTGCGATCTGCTAACGTGAATAATCCATCAAAGGTTTTCCCTCCAATCTGAACTCTGCCTCGAATAACGGGCCGCAATTTCATACCATTTGCACTTTTGACCTTTTTCGTCTTCTCAATAGGACCTAGCTTGAGTTCTGCAGCCAGATTTGCATCGATACTGCTCGTAGTGGCTCCGGTGTCGATACGTGCATGTACCGTCTGGCGACCGGAATCAGAGATGACCATCACATCTTCAGTGAGCCCAAGAATAATCTTATCCTTCATACAATGAGTAATCAACAACGGTATTTAAGTTTTTAGAGTAGTTTAAGCTCGCTGGTAAGCGGGTCTATCTTATCCTCTGAAGCAGGGCCAATCGCGCCGCACGTGACGGTGCCAGGAGCAACAGTAGTCTTCCCTGCATCAGTAATGATGGCTGTTGCGATCCCTGCGTTTTTTGCATGTTGGATAACTGTGTATAGTTGTTTTTCATCCTCGACCTTGAGGGCGATTTTGGCCATACCCTCCTTTCTCCAAGCAAGATAAACATCTTTATCTGCGCGATGAGCAGCTTCCACAGCGGCATGAGCTGCCTGTGCAGCCGTTTTCCCTTTCGGAAGCTTTAAATCTTGACGAACGAGGAGGACTTGTTTATACATACGCGTAGAGAGGCCATCTGATATAAAAAGTCAAAGGGTTTTTCATGCTCTACGCCCTGTTCTTAAGCGCACCGAGCACTCCCTTTGGGCAGCAAGGAAGATGCGTGAGTGAACAGGGCGACACCTATTTATACAGAAACATACTTGTTGAGGATATGAGCGTAAGTAGATATTTTTGGTTAGGAGCAGGAATCTTTCTCGTCGTCGTAGGAATTTGGTTGCTCTTTGACTTCTTGTTCGAATTTGCCAAGCTCGTTGTAGGAATTATCTTTTTGGTGCTCGGATTGCAGTTTATTGCAGCAGGGCGCAGACCCCGCGTCCGCGTGAGATGAATTTATAAACAATAAACACCGCATCTTCTTATGAAGTATTTCATGTGGGTGTTTGCGCTCTTCGTGTTTGTGGGTGTTGCGTCTGCGGTGTGTGAAGCAACTGGGGAAGGGACGTGTTATTATATCGATCCTGTGCATGGTGATGATACTAATGATGGAAGTATCGATTCTCCGTGGCAAACCTTCATGAACATTCAATTCGCAAACTGGCCTTTTCCACCAGATCACGTGTGGCTAAACCCAGGAGACGTAATTTATTTACGAGAGGGGTTGCATAACACACCTGTTTGCTCTAGCTATCAAGAAGACCCAATGACTCAACCATGTGGTGTTGCGTCGTTTCGAAGAGATACATTTAACCCTGGGCGTGAACAAAGTGGTACTGCAGAGCACCCAATCAGACTTACTGCGTTTCCAGGCGAACGAGCTGTTGTAGGAAGGACTTCTGAGTATCCTGAAGGCTCGGCAGGACTTGGATTTTTAGGGGTTGAGTGGTGGGAGATCTCAGATATTGAAGTTGCATGGACTCCTGCTGATTGTATGTGGATAGCAAATGCACAAGATATCGTGGTACGAGGAATGACCTTTCATAACTGTGCACGAAAAGATACGGGAGGAAACCCTGCAGGGCTTGAACTTACTCGCTCAGAACGCATAGAAGTCTCTCACAGCACGTTTTATGACACCTTCAGAGACGGACGCGTCGTTGATTGGCCGTTTGACCATCTTAACTGGGACTCTCGAGGAATGGGACTGATGATGTTTCGAGGAAGTAACATCACGGTGCATAATAACCTGTTTTTTCAAACAAAACCCGCTCGCTCGCCGTCAGGAGCAGAACTTGACGTCCTTGATTGTGTCTTGTACAAACACGCACAAGATGACCCTCAAGGATTCTTTCACTTTTTTGACAACACACTAGTAAACTGTCAGAATGCGGTGTCTACAGGAACACAGAACTCATGGATTTACAATAATCTCCTCATAGATGTGCAGTCAGGGTTTGGAACACAGAATGCAGGGGGACCAACTATTCAGCAAAATCAGACGTTTGAGTCAAATACTGTAATTGCTCAAAGATTTGCGGGGGGTGATGTAGCCAACCCCATGGGAGATTTAGCACATCTTTTTCCTGATGCTCCACAACAGATTGTGTTCAGAAATAATGTGGTGTATAACACAGCAGAGAACTACAACCAAGAAAACAATCTGATTGATTTTGCAACGTACAGAGATATAGATGACACTATCCCGCGGTTTGTGGAAGGATTTTCCTTTGAGAATAATTGTTATTTTAACCCGTATCGAGCGTTACGATTTAACGTTAAGTGCTGTCGCGGAAACGACGGAGGATTCTTCACGTTTGACGAATGGCAGGCGTTCTCACACAACGGGCAAGTTGTAGGGTTTGATGCACAAAGCGTGGTTGCAGACCCTGAATTCGTAAATCCCTCTGCAGGTGATTACAGAGTATCCTCACAAAGCGCTTGTTTCGGACGGGGGGCTCAGATCACTGCACGAAGTCTTCCAGTTATAAGAGAAGCAGATGTTACTGGCTCAGGAACAGTAGCAGTTGCTGACTTATTGTATGTGGTAAATAGGCTTGGACAAACAGCTGCTCCCACTGGATTTGCTCAACACGCAGATATCAATAATGACGGCGTGATTGATTTGTTTGATCTTGTGCTTGTTGCTCGCTCGTTTGGTTCGTAGTGAAAGTTTTTTATAGTGAAAGCGTGGTTTGTAGACTATGTTTCGTGTCTTTGTGTGGGTGTTAGCGTTTTTCCTGTTTGTTGGTGTTGCTTCTGCGGTGTGTGAAGCGATTGGAGACGGTACGTGTTATTACATCGATCCTGTGCATGGTGATGATGCTGATGATGGGAGTATTGATTCTCCGTGGCGGACGTTTGGGCAGATTGTTACGTATTTTAATTCAAGTCTTCGTCCTAATGGTTGGCGGGCGCTTCAACCAGGTGATGTTGTGTATTTACGGGAGGGCGTGCATGATACGGTTATTCAGACACAAACGCATGCAACTGCAATAGCGCACTTGCAAGGAATCAGCGGAACCCCTGAGCATCCAATCAGGCTGCGAGGGTTTCCTGGTGAGCGACCAGTTATTGGTGACATTCTGGAAGAACCCTATACTTTTGGAGTTTACTTGCTGGCAGCAAATTGGTGGGAGGTGTCAAATATGGAGTTCAGAGACACTCCTGGTTCATGCATAGAGATTGGTTTTAGCTCAGATATAGATGTCTTTGATGTGGAGGTTCACGGGTGTGCCAGAAAAGATAATGGGGGAAATCCTGCGGGACTGAGGATGACAGAAGCAAGTCGGGTGAATATTTGGGATAGCATCTTTTACGATAACTTTCGAGACCCGATTCTTGTAGGTAATCCTAATATCGGTTTTAGCGGTGTAGGGGTTCAACTGTTTAGTGGAAACAATATTACTGTATTCAATAATGAGTTCTCCCAACGCACAAGAGGAAGGAACCTTGATGGTTCACCTGCGCAATACGCATCATGTATGTTTCAGAAACATGCACAAGTGCGCGAAAAAAGTTTTCTTCACGTGTTTAACAACACGTTCATTAACTGTGAAAACATGGCATTTGGTTCAGGAACGCAGTACACGCACTTTCATCACAACGTAATCATTGATGGTACTAGAGGGGTGCATGTAAGGAACTTTGGGGGTAATACGCACCAAGCTCATCAACTCTACGAGTTTAACACGTTTGTGAACAGCACAGGGTTTACGATGCTACCCTCTCTTTGTTGTTCACATCAGAATCTGGCAGACATATACAACGATGGTCCTGTTAATATTACCTTTAGAAATAATATTGTGGTAGACAATCAGGTACGAGACAGCACATGGGTTGGTACGTACATGAATGATGAGGCGTTTGATTCTACTGTTCCGGAGCTCTCATTTGAGCAAAATTGTTATTATAATACTGTGGGCGCAGTTACGTTTGATTTGGGTCGCGCAACACATCATAGGCCTAGTGGACGAGGAGGCCAGTATAGTCTTTCTGAGTGGCAGTCGTTAGCGTATGAGGGTGCTTCTTTGTTGTGGGATGTTGGTTCTGTTGTTGCTGATCCGTTGTTTGTTGATGCTTCTGCGGGTGATTTTCGTTTGCTTGATGGCAGTCCTTGTGCTGGTATGGGTGCTTTTGCTACTGCTTCT
>SKXU01000066.1 GCA_007128245.1 Candidatus Woesearchaeota archaeon | reverse complement strand
TAAGTTCTATTCAGCAAAAACTCAAACACACAAAAAATACTCAACAAGCAATTGACCAAGCACTACACACCACAGGAGGAGCCATACTCCTCTCAAGCATCACTACGTTCTTCGGATTCCTCGCGCTCACCTTCGCATCCCTTCTGGGAACACAACGCCTTGGATGGAGCCTCGCGTTTAGCATCCTCGCAGTCTTCGTAGTGACCATGCTGTTTGTGCCAGCAGTTATGAGCATCAAGCAACGGCGAGTTAAGCAAAGAGCTTAAAAGCAGTGCATGTTTAGCGCGTATATGAAAGGGAGTACGTATATCATCTTCGCATTGCTGTTGATGACACCAGCACTGGCACTGCAAACAGACCTCTTGCGCACAGACCCTGCTCCTCCTATTGCGGGAGAGTATGTGGACATCACTCTTAGGATAACAGAACTGTCCTCGCAAACAAATAGACAGAACGTGCAGGTAGGCATTCTTGAGAACAGATTTATCATCCCTATAACCGCGCCAAGAACGTATACGAGTATCCGCCAAGGAGATCAAATCACTGCTACCTTTAGAGTATTTATCAACGAGGACACACCTGAAGGAGAACTTAACTTGCTCACGTTTACACAAGAAGGAACTGCGCAACAAATAACTGAGCACCCACTCTTTGTTTCGGGAGCGCAGCGACAAGCAGACTTACGAGTAGGGCGCATGAGCACCATACCGCAACAACTGCTACCAGGAACAAAACGAAATGAACTCACCCTAACACTACAAAACTTGGGAGAGCGGTCCGCAGAGCTTATCATGGCAGAACTCATCGTTCACGATGGCCTCACAGAGAGCTTTGCGTTTAGCATGCAAGACAGTCTTGCGAGCATCCCAGGAGGAGAACAAGGACAATTTATTTTCACCTTTGACATTGATTCAGAGGCGCGAGGAGCGATTCCTGCAGAGCTAAATCTTGAGTATCGCACGCGACAAGAACAAGGAGGCGCTGTGCGTGCACAACAACTCACGCTGCCAGTCATTATTCCTCTCACAAATGCACCATACCTTGAGATTGTTGATCAACAAGTCCGCACGCAGAGCACGCAAGGAAGCAGCGATAACGTGCTGCGCATCACGATGAGAAACACAGGTGAGGAAGAAGCAGTTGATGTGCGTGTACGACTCTTTCCTGACGTGTCCTTCCCATTCATTTTTGAGAGAACAAGCCAGTACGTCGGAGCAAAAATTCCTCCAGGACAAACAGCATCAGTTGATATTCGCTACGAAGTAACAAGAAGCGCTGATGTGCGCGACTACGAAATCCTTGTTGAGCTTGAGAGCCTAGTGTCCACGACGCGATACACACAAACAGACACCATAACCATCCCTGTACGAGAAGGAACAGGAGTCCCAGCACAAACAATTGCAGGAGCACTCATTGCAGGTATTGTAGTGCTCGCAATCGTTATCGGCGTGGTGCGAAGAAAAAAGAAGAAGAAGTAACTCTTGCGTGATGAAAAAGCATTAAAAGCGTTTTGTGAGCAATACAGAGTATGAGCGGCATACTCGAGTACTTTATTATCTCACTGATTGCGATCTTTGTCATCATCAACCCAGTGACTACCGCACTCGTCTTTAACACACTCCTCTTTTTTGCACCCAAACAAGAAAGAAACCTTGTTGCATGGAGAGCGGCCACGTTCGCAACAGGAGTCTTGTTAGTATTCGCACTCATCGGCCAGCACATCTTAAGCGTGTTTAGCATCAGCATAGGAGCCTTTCGTATCGCAGGAGGAATTATCCTGTTCGGTATCGGGATGAACATGATACGCAACGTAAAAGGAGAACACCACCAAACAGAAGAACACCCTGACCTAGACGACGAGGATGTTAGCATTATACCCCTCGCAATACCATTCATTAGCGGCCCAGGAGCAATCGCAACAGTACTTATCCTCGCTACAGAGGCGCCAAGCGTGGTGCACATACTCCCAGTCGTCCTCGCAATCCTCGTGGTGACGACGATGTGCTATTTCGCGATGAAATACAGCCACGTCATCGCACAAAAGATAGGCGATACAGAACGTCGCGTCATCACAAAACTCTTTGGGCTCATCATCGTTGTTATTAGCGTGCAGTTCGTCATTAACGGACTCTTAGATGTCGTGCCAGAAGTACTGATGCGAGCAGGGTAACGATTTAAATAGCAATAGGCACTCCACACATGCATGGATACGCATGATTGGGCAACAGCAAGTGCTCTTATCAAACAAGAGCACTACAGCCATTTTGCACGGGCAGTAGCCAAGTGGAGACCTGAAGATGTTGCGGAGGTCTTCAGACACATACCCTTAAGAAAAAGCAAAGAAGCGTTCCTGGCACTTGCAGAACAACAGCGAGTAGAAATTTTTGTTCACCTCGACGTAAAAGTACAGCATAAACTGCTTCATAGCCTGTCAAAAAAACAAGATACCTCCATCCTCGCACACCTCTCACCCGACGACCGAGCACACATCATCGGTAGCATGCCAGTGTGGCAGAGAGGAAAATATCTCAAACTTCTCAACTCCGAAGACCTACAAGAAACACGAGAACTCCTAAAGTACCCTGATGAGAGCGTCGGACGATTCATGACGCCTGATTTCGTTGCCATCAAACAATCATGGACGATACGAAAAGCCATTGCGCACATCCGAGAAGTAGGACTGGACAGTGAGAGCCTCTCAGTGATTTACGTCACAAACACACAAGGAAAACTCGTTGACGACATCCGCTTGCGACACCTGATTATTAGCGACCCAAAAAAGCTCGTTAAAGACGTTATGGACGGAACCTACATCTCACTACACGTCTATGATGATCGAGAAGAAGCGGTGCGGCTAATGAAAAAATACGATGTCTTCTCACTACCAGTAATAAACGAAGAAAATACTCTCTTAGGTATTGTTACTGCAGACGACGTACTTGACATTCAAGAAGCAGAAGCAACCGAAGACTTCCACAAAGGAGCATCGATCACCCCGCTCAAGACGAGCTATCGACAAACAAGCATTCTTTCATTGTATCAACGAAGGATTTGGTGGCTTGCACTACTCGTCGGAATCAATTTGATATCCTCAGGAGTAATCGAGCACTTTGAAGAAGTACTCGCAAGCGCTATCGCACTCGCATTTTTCATTCCTCTTCTTATCGACTCAGGAGGAAACACGGGAAGTCAGTCAGCAACACTGATGATTCGTGCACTCGCAACACAAGACGTGAAGATGCATGAATGGTTTCGGGTGTTCATCAAAGAACTTGGCATCGGAGCACTCCTCGGAGTCACACTCGGACTGCTTACCTGGGGACTTGGATGGTTTAGAGCAGACGGCACAATCGGCATCATTGTAGGGCTGACCATGATTAGCATTGTGATCGTCGCAAACCTGCTCGGAGCAATTCTCCCGTTTATCCTGTCCAAGATAAAGATTGACCCAGCAGTCGCATCAGCACCTCTCATCACGAGCATTGCTGACGCTGTAGGACTCATCATCTATTTCTCAATCGCAGTCGCAATCTTAGGAACTATTTGAGGCTGCGAAGCATCCACGCCATCGTGAGGTGCTTGTTGAGCACTGACACAAGCAAGTCTTCTGTTGCTGCATCGCCGCACTCATCTCCCGCAACGCGAATATCTTCTCGCAAACGTGCTATGAGTGACTCGTGGTCTTGCAAGAGATCTTGAGTTGACACTACTCCTTGCGCGTCAGGCACGCGAGAAGCATCCGCAAACCCACGTACTGATCCGTGAGCAACGCCGTTGTTTGCGCGCACACGCTCGGCTAGCTCGTCAATGACTGCTTGGAGTTCATTGTATTGTTCATCAAGGAGTTTGTGCACAGAAAAGAAGTTGCTTCCCGTGCAGTTCCAATGCGCGTTCAACGTCTTTGTATACAATACGAACTCATCAGCGAGGATTTGATTGAGCAGAGCAATGATGCGGTCTTGGTTAGGAAATACTTCTTGAGCCATACGACAAGGTAAGAGAGCCACACTTATAAGTTTAGTCTTCAAAGAGATATGAGAGATTACCGTACCCTTCTTTCACAAGGTCGTCTTTGTGAATAAAGCGCAGAGCAGCGCTATTCATACAGTACCGCTTGCCTTGAGGTTGCGGTCCGTCCGAGAATACGTGGCCGAGATGGCTGTCTCCGAGTCGTGAGCGCACCTCGGTGCGTGGAATAATGAGTTTGAAATCCTTTTTTTCAACAACAGCATCCTCAGATATAGGTTGAGTAAAGCTTGGCCAACCAGTTTTCGAATCAAACTTGTGAATGCTCGCAAACAACGGCTCTCCAGACACCACATCAACATAGATGCCAGGCTCTTTGTGGTCGTGATACTCATTAGCAAATGCTCGCTCAGTACCACCTTCTTGCGTAACATGATACTGCTCTGGGGTGAGGTGCTCTTTGAGTTCTTGTGGTGATGGCTTGACAAACTGCTCGCCGAGCAGAGAAGGTTGAGCGCTCCACGTACGCTTGATAAACGCGTCTCGTCCCGATGCTGAGCGATAAAACGTGTAGCGAAGAGGGTGTTTTTCATGATAGTCTTGGTGGTAGTCTTCAGCAGGAAAAAAAGACGTAAATGGCGTGATGCGCGTAGTTACTTTCTTCTCAAAGCGCTCCTCAACTTCTTGTTTAGTGCGCTCAGCACTTGCTCGCTCATCCTTTGTTTGGTAAAAAATAGCTGTGGTATACTGAAACCCACGATCATTAAACTGCCCACCCTCATCGAACGGATCAATCTGGCGCCAATACACATCAAGCAGCTCCTCGTAGGACACAATGTCAGGGTCGTACGTCACCTGGACTGCTTCCACGTGTCCTGTCGCGCCTGAAGATACTTGCTCGTACGTGGGATGTTCTTCTTGTCCTCCAGCATAGCCAGACACTACGGACAGTACGCCAGGAAGCTCTTGAAATGGCGCTACCACACACCAAAAACACCCTCCGGCAAACGTCGCTTTGCAAGTACTCGTACCGTCCATCATAAAACTAAGAGAGCGTCCAGTTTTAAACACTTGGTTAAATAGATGTACCTCTCAAAAAGGGACAACACATATTAACTCCTTCTTCTCCCCACATATGTGGAATACTTAACCCGCATACAAAGCCCTGAGGAAATCGCGAAAAGGCTCACTGATCTTTCTAAAGTGGCGACCTGCTGCATTTCAACTCGTTTAAACGCAGGACTGTGCTCATTAGCTCAAGATGAACTCGGTCTGGTAGAAGATGTCTTGATGAATAGAGTAGAGTACTGGTTTTCTGAAAATGGTGGCTATCTACGAACGTTTAACTACCGAGAAGAGCTGATAGTAGATTTCGGTCGTAGACTAAGAGATATGGGAGCGAACGCAAAAGCGCTTGCACACACACTTGGACAACCAGTAGTCGTACCACTACACCATCATAGAATCGGAGTGCTCAAACCCTTTGAGGACTTACCAGGTTCTGCACGTACATTCATATTCACTCAAGAGCATCCCACAGCAAGACAGACCTTTAAACACAGTCAAATAGTATATGCAGTGGGAATCATACAGCCAGATTAACGATATTTCTTACGGACGCTTTTGCGCATAAAATACACTGTCAAGAACACGTTAAGGACGAAGCTGAGAAGCGAAGGCCACACCCCGACAAGAATGCCTACCAAGCTGAAGAACAACCAGATGCTTGAGAGCACAACGATCGTGACGCGAGCCCACTCACGACCCCTCCACAGCGCGACGCCCACACTCGCGTACGCAACTCCAAGAACGAACAGTATGAATGCGGTGATGATGAGCGCTCCTGCGAAGAGGCCTCCCAGAAGATTTTCAACTGCTTGAGAAACAACTCCTGATGTGAGAAAGATCAAGAGTGCTGTGAGGAGAAACGGTATTGAGAGCAGCATCACTGCTGCAGAAACAATTTTTGCGCCAAGAGGAGTTTTTGCCATGAGCGTTAATTTTTAAGAGCAAACCGATAGGACTGCTGCGTTGCGAGCATGAGGGATGCTGCGATGAGCACAAGATTTCTGAAGACCGCAGCATGATCGTAGAGGAGAATGAGGTTTACCACGATGCCCACGAGAAGTGCTGCTACTGCGAGTGAAGCGTAACGAAGATACACGCCCAAAACAAGCATCAAAGCAAGAAGTAACTGCATGATCCCTAATACAAAAATGAATTGTGGCGTGCCAATAAGAGGCAGCGAGAGCGTCCACTCAGCAAGCCAGATATTCATGTGCAGTTCAGAATTTCGTACTGCGTCCTGGCCGAAATAGACGAGGACAGCAGCGAGCGCTGCGCGAACAAGCACACTGGCGTAGTCATGATATTTAGTGAGCGCGTGCATGTAAGAACAAGAGAGGAGGTGTTTAAAAAATATGTGTTTGCAGTCCACCAAAATCATTATAAAGAGCGCACTATTGGGTGAACATATGAGAACTGGAATACTACTTGCTTTGTTTGCGATTGTGGTAGTTGCCTGCGCACCTGTTGAGCAACCAATAGAAGCCCCAACCCCAGACGAGCTACCAACACTTCCTGAAGCTGAAGACACAGCTGAGGACGAGATGAACGGACACGACAACGACCCGCACGAAGGGATGCAAGGATCAGAAGAAACATTTGACCCTCAAGACACGACAGAAGTGGATGTCGTGTTCGAAGTAGACAGCAGAAACTTCGTCTTTTTGATTGACGGAGAAGAAAATCCTGACATGATCGTCAACCAAGGAGACCGCGTACGTGTAGAATTCACGAGCAGCTCAGGAGTACATGACTGGGTTGTTGATGCGTTTGGCGCGACAGAAATCATCTCTGCAGGAGGAAGTTCATTCGTCGAATTCGTTGCTGACCAGGCAGGCACCTTTGAGTATTACTGCTCTGTAGGCAGCCACCGACAACAAGGAATGAGAGGAAACTTCATCGTCCAATAAATTTTTTTTATATTCATCACCAATAAAATTGTCCCAGTGACAATCCATGCACGGTATCGCATAAGAGTCGCTCAGCTTTTGAACGCAATTTCTGTTCGTAACGAAACGCTCTGCTTGCATGAGCACCAGGGGATGTACGGCCTTGTCTTGCAGCAACCAGGATTGGTTTTGACACGCCAAAAATGGGTCGTTTGGGATGCTCAAGATATACCGACGCGACAAGCTCTGAATCCCCTCTAAAAAGCGCCTGTCCCACAGGATCGTGATGGAGGGTTTTATCTTGACGCATGTCGCCAAGATAGACCTGAAACGCAAACACGTGATCGGGAAGAGAGGGCGTGTGAGGATAATCAGGCAAGAGAGCGACATGAGCACTCTCTACGACTTCCTCACTCTCCTCCGTGGAAACTACGGGAATATCATCATGCCAACGAGAAATCTCGAATTGACGCCATGACGGATTGTCAGTAACGAGCGCACTCACCGTAAAAGAAGGGGTTTGGAGATGTTCACGAAACTTCAAGAGAGCTTGAGTGTAAAGAGCACTATCACCAATAAAACTTACAACGCGCAGAGGCTCTTTGAGAGGAGTGTATACAGGACGCAAGTCAACCATGAGAAACGGAAGCGATAGACTGCTCTTAACCGTTGTGCTTAAGCCATGCGCAGTAGTCAGTAGTCATGGCAGGATGCGG
>SKXU01000014.1 GCA_007128245.1 Candidatus Woesearchaeota archaeon | reverse complement strand
ACGATGTTCCATGGCGTGTCCAGGCCTGTTGTTGTGGTGTCGTTGAATGTGGTGATGTTTTGCATTTCTGCGGTTGTTTTTCCTTCTCCTGCTTCACTTGTTGCGGGTCCTGTTGTTGTGTCCCAGAAGGTGTTTTCTACTTCGTTGGTTGCAAATGCTTGTGCTGCTATTCCTCCTGTAAAAAATCCTCCTGTTAGTGTTCCTTTTGCGTAGGTGTTGTTGAGGTTTGAGTTGTCTAGGATGGCGATTCCTGATTGTACTGTTGCGTCTGTATTGTTGACGTTCGTGTATGTGTTTGTGATGTTTGAGTTGATTACTGCTGCTGCTATTCCTCCCATGGTTGGAACGCTTCCCTGGCTTGATATGGTTCCTGTCACGAATACTTCCTGTAGGTTAGTGTTGTATGCTTCTCCAGTTAATCCTCCTACTAAGTCTCCTGCTGTGATGTTTATGTTTAGTAGTCCTAGTTGTTGTATTGTTGATTGGTTTGTTCTTCCAAACAGTCCTGCTCCTGTATCGAGGCTTGTTCTGTTTATTGTTAGTCCTGTGATGATGTGTCCTTGTCCATTTAGTGTTCCTGTGAATGGTGTTTCATTGTTTCCTATCGGTTCAAATCCTGCTCCTCCGTGCCAATTGCTTGTGTTGCTGGCGTTAATATCGTTGATTATGATGTAGTTTGCTGTGAGGTTTTCTTGTATGCATTGGAGGTCTTGTGTCGTTGATATTTCAAATGGTTGGTCTTGTTCGTCCCACCATCCGCTGCAGTCAGGCTCTCCTGCGATAAGTAGTTGTGGTTCTTGCACAGTTTCATGATGAAATGTCTTAATGTATAGTTCTCCGTCTATTTCTATGTGTATTTCTGTGATTGTTTCTCCTGCGAGGTTGCATGTTTCTTCGCAGTGGTTTATGAAGGTGAATGTGTTTTTTTCTCCGAGGACGATGCTTGCTCCTCCTTCATCAAGCAGTATCACAGTGTTTTCGTTTGCATCAACTGCTTGAAAGGATGCAATCACAAACTCGCTGTTTCGTGTGCGTGCACTTACTCTTACGCTTCCGTTTCCTGTGTATTCTCCCGTGAGGGTTATTGATGCTACGTTTTCTTGTAAGAACTCTAGTGTAGCATCCTCTGTAAACGTTTGATTAATGCCAAGCACGGGCGCACTCAGCACCACTGCGACAAGCAAGAAGATTCCTGCCCGCATCTTACTCACCTCGTGCGACCAAGACCCAATTGTACGCATCAGTTCCGTTTCTCATGCAGGCAAAGAGTCTGTCGTCATCACTTCCTTCTCGTTGCTCAAACCACAGCGTTCCTCGTCGCTCAAGCTCGCAGTCAGGGCGAGCTGATTGCGTGTCGAGTCGGAGACTTTGCGTGCTTACTGTTTCGGCACTTACTGTTCCTGTGGTGCGTATTCGCGCGTCTCCTGCGGTGAGTCCTCCTCGCGCATCAACTGTTCCGCGCACATGTACGTTTTCGCGTGCGTGGATACTTCCGACGCGTATCGAGCCGATATTTGCGCTGGTATAATCCACTCCTGGTAGGCGGTATGTTTTTACAAAGACTCCTCCATTCTCAACGACTCCTTTTGCGACATGAAGGTATCTTCCGTTGATTTCAAGGATGTTTGAGGTTCCCCCTCCTGATCCTGTTGTGTTCCCGATTTCTACTCTGTAAGCTATTTCGATATTTTCAGGGTTTGAAATGTCAAATATGAAGAGGTCTTCATCATCTCCATTTATGAAGTATGCTCTGTATAAGTACTCTCCTCTGATGCGCATCTCTCCTGTTCCGTGAAGACCATTAGGCGAGTTTACTGTGTTTATGAGCTGCATGTTTGTCGGATCTTGTATATTGTATATGCGAATATTTGCTAGATTTGACACATAGGCATATGGTCCGCTGACAATAATTCCTCCTATGTATGTTTGCGATACATTTCCTAATGTGACGGGGTTTTGAGGGTCTGTGATATCTACAGCGATGATATATCCTCCTAGTGCTTCACTAAATGTTGTGTAGTACAGTATGTTGTCTTGAATTGCCATGCCATTGATTTGTGCTCCGTGGTCTGTGATGTTGCTGATGAATACAGGTCTTTCTGGGATGCTTGTATCAAAAATCGAGATTGTTCCGTTCAATCCCCCAACAAAGAGTTGTGTGGGTGTTGCACGCATGAATTGTACGTCTTCTGAGACAGTAATATTTCCTACTACTCTTGGATCAGCAGGGTTTGCTATATCAAGTATTCTGATAAGTCCACTTCGTTCATCAAAGATGTGCGTGTTTGTGGCTTCGATACGAGGGGTTCCGGAGAATGAGTAGCTACCGGCAATGTTGGGCCCAGTGCTATTTTTCAAATCAATGATGGTAACGGTGCTCTCAGTGATGACAAATGCAGTGTCTCCTCTTCCTATTGCGCCATTTCCAGAAAGGTAGCTTGCTGGTCCTACTGGTCCCAGTTCATGAATGAGTTCTGGCTCGCCTTCTGTCGCGACCGGCCACACGGTCTCGCACACACCTCCTAGGCAGAGTTCTGAGGTGATTATTGTGTTTGACACGTTGATGCTTCCTCGTACGTCCAGTGTTTGTGTTGGTGTTGTTGTTCCTATTCCTATTCTTTCTGTTGTTGTGTCTACGAAAAGTGTGTTTGTGTTGATGATAAAGTTTCCGTCTACGGTGAGCTGTCCTGGGAATGTGAAGTCTCCGCTTGCAAATGTTCCTGGTCCTACTTGCGATGCGGGGTGTCCTGGGTTTGGCGCGATGAGTGAGAGTGCGAGTACTGCTATTACAAACAGGTATGCGCGGTTCATAGTTCCACCCCCAGGGTTTTCGCAACTACTAGTGTTTCTTGTGCGTCCGTGATTTTTCTTTGTGCGTTTCGCTCAAATGAGCTTACGGCTGCTTGTGATATTTCGAGTTTTTCAGCTACTTCTATCTGGGTCAGGCCTTCTTGCCTGAGTTTCATCACTTCTTGTTCTCGTTTGGTTAACAATGTGTATTGGTTGTATTGCTAGTAAAGAACATATATTTTGTACTGTTACTATTGTCCATACTGTTACTACCGGTACTAAAACCTATGTTAGTTGTATATAAAGCTATCTTACTATATAGAAATAAATTATTGCGTACTCAATCAACATAAGACATTTAAACGCTCATCTGTGTTGTCCTCTCTATGGGGAAGCGCGGGTTTACATCACTACAAGAGATACCAGAAGAGTTCAAAGAGGAGTTAGAGAAATACTTTTCAGCAGTTGGAAAAGACACCTTCGTCATACACGGCCTACCGCCTGAGCTTACAGGGGGAGCACTTGCAAGATACTCTCGAGCAAAAACAGGGATGCAACTGACCATAATCAACGAGTTTCTTGATGAGCACGGAAAACCATCTCAAGAAAAAGGTTCTGCACTCATGGACCGCGTACTCAACGCATACGGGGATGATTCGGTTGGTGAACTTGAAGGAGTGCACGTAGGGTTTGAAGATGTCTCACAACTGTTAGCAAAAGAAATTGAGGACAGACGCATAGGAGGATCACCCATTGAGCAATCAACACGGTATGTGGTCTACGACAAAAAAGATGAGAGTGGCCAATGGAGATACGTGCGACCCAAAGAAATAATGGAAAGCCAATTCGCCCAAGAATATGTTGAAGTGTGCGATCAGGCATTTGAAGTGTATGCAGAGCTCATTCCTCTGCTCAGTGAACACTTTACAGAGCAATTTCCTAAAGAAACATTCACGATACAAGTACCGCGAGAGGGCAACATGGTTACGGTCTCGCACGATCAACTACAAAACGAGTCCGAGCAGCGAGCATTCAGAATCGCCTACAACTTCACGATTCGTTGCGCAGCCCTTGATGTCGGGCGCTGCGTGCTCCCAACCGCAACAAAAACGCATCTGGGAATCTATGGGAATGGAAGATTCTTCACGCACCTACTCAGCCACCTCAAAAGCAGCCCCTTGCAAGAGTGTGTCCAACGGGCCGAGCACCTTGAACGCGAGCTCAACAAAGTAATTCCTACCTTTGTGAAGAGAAACAAAAAAAGACCTGAACTGCAAGTGCGTGACCAACACATGTTCGCACTCGCAAACAGACTACTCTCAGGCCTCACTCCTGAGGATGGATGGGTGACTCTCGCGCAGCAAAGCAATCCGCTCGACGAGTTTGTTGCAAGCGCACTTTTTCCGTACACGAACGTATCGTATGTGCAGCTTCTTGCCGCCGTGTCTTCATGGGAACAAAGTAAAAAGCATGAAGTGCTTGATGTGTATGTGGGAGAGCGTCAGACGCGACGAGACAGAACAGGCAGAGCTGCAGAAGCAGGATACCCCTTCACGTATGATCTTATCGGTGGTTTTGGTGAATACAGAGACTTGCAACGCCATCGTATGCTCACACAGCAACGACAACTGCTGAGTGTGGACTTAGGATTTATCATGCCTCCAGAAATAACCACTGTGGGAATGCACGAGCAGGTATCTGCCCTTGTTGAGCGCGTTGACGATGTAAATCGTCGCCTGAGACAAGCAGGACTTGTGTACGCGTCTCAGTACATGACATTATTTAATCATCGTATTCGTTGGATGATGGGAATGAATGCGCGCGCACTCCAGCACTTAACTGAATTACGATCAGGAATCAATGGCCATCACAGCTACCGAAGTATGGCGATGCAAATGGCTAAAGAAGCGATCGCTCGCGAGCCTTGGATGGCTTCGTTACTGAATCACGTGGACTACTCAGACCCAGACAATAAAATTGCGCGCGCAAAAGAGCAGTCTCGCATTCAAGGCAAAAACCTAAAAAGTGGTGTAGACGCATCCGTTGACTTAGACTAATGACAGCACTCCAAGAACAAGACGAAACAGTATATGACCTCATCGAAAAAGAAGCCAAACGACAAAAGACGACGCTCAACCTTATAGCATCAGAAAATATTTCATCGCGTGCAGTAAGAGAAGCAACTTCTTCTGTGCTTAGCCACAAGTACAGCGAAGGGTATCCGGGAAAGCGATACTATCAAGGTAATGAATTCATTGATCAAGTAGAGCAACTCGCAATTGACCGCGCAAAACAGCTGTTTGGAGCAGAGCACGCAAACGTACAACCTATTAGTGGAAGCCCTGCGAATTTCTCTATCTTCCTTGCACTTCTTGAACCTGGAGATGCTTTTTTAGGTATGGACCTTGCGTGCGGCGGACACCTCACGCATGGCAGCCCAGTCAATTTTTCTGGGAAACTCTACAAGCCTCATCACTACGGTGTTGATAAGAATGGTTTTATTGATATGGATGAGGTTAAACAACTCGCGCACCAAGTAAAGCCAAAACTCATTATTTCAGGCCACTCAGCGTATGCACGAGAAATAGACTTTGAAGCCTTCTCAACGATTGCGCAAGAAGTCGGTGCGCTACACCTGGCAGACATCTCCCACATCTCAGGACTCGTCGCTGCTGGCTTGCACAAAAGTCCTTTTCCGCATACCGATGTGGTTATGACGACGACGCACAAAACCCTTCGTGGTCCACGAGGAGCAATCATTTTGTGCAAGCAAGAACACGCACAAGCTATTGACAAAGCAATCTTTCCAGGAAGTCAAGGTGGGCCGCACAATAACCTTATCGCGGCAAAAGCAGTCGCGTTCCAAGAAGCGATGTCGCCCGCCTTCAAGAAGTACGCGCATCAAGTGCTGCAAAATGCTAAGGTCCTTGCGCAAACTCTCATGGATCACGGCATTCCGGTTGTTACTGGCGGAACAGATAATCATCTCTTGCTTGTGGACTTGCAAGGATTATTAGGTCCAGGAAAAGGAGCGCAAACAGCTAAACTATTGGAAACAGCGGGTATTATTTGTAACGCCAACAGCGTTCCATACGATCCTGCACCACCTTACAAGCCCTCTGGGTTGCGTCTTGGCACTCCAATGCTTACTAGCCAAGGATTTACTGAACAAGACATCCAGACGGTAGGGGTCTTGATCGCTTCTGTCATCAAGGATCCTAAAGTGGCTCCGCAAGTGCGCAAGAGCGTCTTGGATCTATGTGCTCGTATCATTCAGTAGAGTACCAGCAGGCAGTCGCAGAGCTGTTTTCTCGTCGACAACACGGAACTTCTGGTTGCGCACGCGTCAAAAATGTACTTGAAAAGCTAGGGTTTTCTCAATCATCTCTAGGTACTGTTGTGCACGTTGCAGGGACGAATGGCAAAGGGAGCGCTGCGAAGATGATATCTACCGTTCTCTCCCAGAAAGGTTCTGTTGGCTTGTTCACAAGTCCGCACCTGGTTTGTGTGAATGAGCGAATACAGATAAACAATGCATGCATTACTAATGAAGTATTCATGCGTTTGTATGTGCGTGTTCGTGGCTTCGAGCTCAGCTTTTTTGAAACCCTCACGGTGATGGCGCTACTATATTTTGCACAAGAACATGTTGACTACGCAGTCTTAGAGGTGGGGATGGGGGGTCGACGAGATGCCACGAACGCGATTGATGCGCACGTGTGTGCTATTACCCGAATCGGCCTTGACCATCAACGCTTCCTAGGTCCTGATAAAGAGAGTATTGCGAAAGAGAAGGCAGGCATTATCAAAGACGCATCTCACGTGTACATCACACACGCAAATCATGATGTAAAAAGCGTGTTTTACGGCCGAGGAGCGAGGACTACGTGGTGTCAACCGACTTCTTACTCCCTCTCGTTACTTGGTGCACATCAACAAGAGAACGCGGGTGTTGCACAGGCTGTGTGTGAGCATCTTGGATGCACGGATGACGCAATCCTTCATGGATTACAAACTACTCTGTGGCCTGGGCGTCTGCAGTGGCTCACAGACTCGTTGCTCCTTGATGTCGCGCACAACGAGGACGCGTTCTATTCACTCGCATCGTATCTGAACACGCTATCGCGGCCGTATGTCTTGTTGTTTGCGGCGTCTCATCATCGTTCTGATGAAGGGCTTCGGCTGCTTACGCCAACACAGATAATCTTTACACAAGCAGGGGCATTTGCGACTCCTGTAGACTCCTTCACCTTTCCTGGAGAGCGAATACCTGACGTTTCAGAAGCATTTTTTCGCGCCAAAACACTCGCTCAAAATGAACTTCTTGTGGTGGTGGGCTCAGCTTACTTAGTGGGAGAAATACTCAAGCTACACGCGCACTAACAACTCATCTTTTGCTACAAGAATGTGAGTAAGTGACATTGTAACCATAACAAGTCTCATCATAAAACCTTTTATACATCGCATGCCATTTTCTTCTTATGCCCATATACCTCGTTGCTTTGTTGGTGGTATTCTGTTTTCCTGTGGTGGCTGCTGACACTCATGATTCTGAATCAACAATATCTGTTTCTGACTTGCTTTTTGTGGCCGCAAATGTTGACCGTGAAGATTTTGATCCTCTAGCTGACGTGACGCAAAGTGGCTTGGTAAATTTATTTGACTTGGTGTTTGTTGCTGCACGTATTGGCCTGCCGCGCTCAAGCGTGCCTATCTGGGCGAGTTCTATTAATGGGGTTTGTGGTGATCGCGCATCAACGTTTTCACACACAACGACTTCTTGGCCTGCTGGCTCTGTGTACTGTGCTCAAGGAGACGCATCGGTTGAGCCAGACTTTCCTGAGCACGAGGTTGTGTGGGAGTGTATAGGGGAGTTGGGTGGGCAGAATGCTTCTTGCATGGCATCTCGCAATGCTCCTTTTGAGCCGTCAGCAGGCTTTGCTCACGTCCCGCAAGGTTGGACGACTCGTATTAATTCATCGTTTGATTATCCGAGTATTGCCTATACGAATCCTCCTTGGCTTGGCATTACTGATAGTGTGTGGTCGGGCGCTACGCGAGATATTGCCTATATTACGTTGGAGCAGGAGTTGCAAGGACCAGTATCTGGTCCTCATACTGTCCGTTTTTTTTATCCTGAAGGGTTTGAAGGAGGTTATGCTACGAGTAACATTTTTTCTCATATAATCACGAATACTGGTGGTATCTATTATGCGTACGCAATGAGGCTTTCTGATAACTGGTCGCAATTAGAAACGCCGATAACAGGAAATACGTTCAAGCATGTTGAGGTGGGTGCGAGCACTCCTGAAGTTGGTTCAGTGTTATTGGCGCGCACTGCTGTAACAAAGATTCCTGGTGACTCACAAGATCGGTTCCGGGTAAAGCTTGCTAACTGGGCAAACAATGATGAGCCGGAGCATGTGATCAGTGAAGCTACTGCTTGGGGTGCGGGTGAGTGGGTTATTGTGGAGTTACTCATAGAGTTTAATGATGGAGGACCCAGTACTGGATCCATGCGTTTATGGACGAACCAGCACCTTGCGGCAATCTTGGATGACACTGATCTTCCTTTTACTGGCATAAGCACGTTTAATGTTCCTAACGTGTTTGGAGGGGGTATTGGAGACGTTCCTCATGATCAGTATTATGACTTAGATCATGTGCTCGTGCTGACTAAGCCGTAGTCTGTGACTATACTCGCTCTAGAAGTTGTGGTTTCGTAAACGCTCGTTGACACTCAAAACAAATAGGATGCTTTTTCCCGTTCGCATCCTTGATGTAGGTTCCCACGAGTTTACCAAGAAAGGTCGTCTCAATTTTTTGCCCGCAACTCGCGCATTTCATTGCTTATCCAAATACGACCGAGATTATATATTTATTGCTCTACGTCTTCAAGCACTGCGTTTAGCCGCTGCCGAAGAAGCTGAATGCGCTTGTAATCATGTTTGAGGGTGTCGTTGGCGTATCCCATCTCTTCTTCGTTGCGCAAATACTCAAATACTCGCTTGTTGAGTGCTTCAAGGTAATTCAGGTGGGCTCGCACGTCACTGGCATCTGTGTATCCTTCCTTGAGATAGTCTTGGATGCGTTTTAGGGATGCTCGCTCATGTGACTGCAGCTCGTACTCTACGTACTCTGCTTCTGCTTTGTCTCTATCCCAGTCGTATCCTGCCATTTAATCTTGATGCTCTCTAAGAATTTAAATTCTTGCCAAACCTTTAAAAGCGTCTCTGTGTTTTCCTCGCCTGCGGGGGCGGTGGTCTAGCTTGGTATGATACACGGCTGGGGGTCGTGTGGTCGGGGGTTCAAATCCTCCCCGCCCCATAACAATGTTTAAAAAGTTTCTATCCTTTGTATTCTCATGGCAGAACAAGAAGTTTCTCAAGATGAGCAGATTGGTTATCACAAAGGGTGTTTATCGACCTTAACAAAAGAGCGCCAAGAACTCTCACGAATAGTAAGTATTGTAGACCAACTCATGCAAGTGCACGTCCAAGAGCTTAAGCGGCTTGGTGTGAAGGTGGATGAGCCTGAAGAGGCTCCTGTTGTCCGCAAAGGCAAAAAACCTATTGAGGATATTTTGTGAAGGCAGTTGTTTTTGACTTTGACAATACGCTTGAGCGCTGGCGCTCATTTGAGGATGAGGCGGAATTCCACTTGGCAGGTGAGATTGCTGAGCAGTTCGGGCTTGATGCTGCCGCCTTCAAAGAGGAGTTTGATCGCATCAAGGTGGGGTATTTGTTGAGTACTTCTCTTCCTCAAGATTATGGTCGAGATGTGTGGTTTGCGGAAACGTTTGCTCATTTCGGGTTATTTGACATGGATGTTGCGCCTTTTGTTGAGCATTATTGGAACATCCTTATCCCGTTGGTAGAGCTGTTTCCTGGCACGATTCAAACCCTCGAATTTCTCAAAGAAGAAGGCTTTTTGATTGGTATGCTCACGGATCAAGACGGTTCTACGCGCGAGTACAAGCAGCGACGTCTTGACAAGCTTGGTATTACTGCGTACTTTGATGCAATTCTTTCAAGCGAGGAGTTAGGGGTTAATAAGCCAAATCCACGTTTATTCCAAGAAATTGCTCGTCGTCTTCGTGTGCGGTGCGATGAGTGCATGATGGTGGGTGATAACCCTCCGAAGGATTTGATTACTGCAAAAGAACTTGGTTTTGTGACGGTGTGGCAAAAAGAGGATGTTGCGCGTCCTGAAGAATCATTTTCGTACGTGGATTATGAGGTTTCTCGTATTCAAGAGGTGTGTGATCTTGTCAAGAAGACGTCTGCGCAATAAAGAAATTCGCACGCTCGCAGAAGCGCTTCCTGTTTCTTTTGATAAAAACGCTGTTATTGAGCAAGATGACAAAGGCGTTCTTGTGAACGGGGAATATTGGTTTTTTTTGTATGAGGGCGTGTTCGTTCCTTCGTTGCGCTTGCTCCAACAACAATCTCTCTTGCCAGAAGTAACTGTTGATATGGGTGCGGTGTCGTTTGTGGTTCGTGGAGCAGATATTATGCGTCCCGGAATCACTGACGTCCAAGATGTTGACAAAGATGGTTTTGTGGTTGTTGTTGATCAGAATCATCGCAAACCATTAGCAGTGGGTCGAGCGCTTGTGAGTGGTGATGATATGCGTGCTGCGAGCACGGGAAGGATGATTCAGACAATTCATTACGTCGGCGATGAGCTGTGGAATTCTTGAATTCTTCTTCCTTTAGGTACGTAATTGAGTAAGTATCCGTCCTTGATTTTTCCGCATCCAAGTATTGTTCCTTGATGCTCTACTATGCGAAAGGGTGTTTCTTGCTCGCTCATCTGCACGTCGTCTCCTCCCATCCACTCTTCCATTTGCTGCGCAGTTAGTTCTATGCGCTCATGCGAGCATGCGCCAGCAAGCAGGTGTGCTCCGTCAATGGTGAGTCGTATCTCTGTTTTCATCGTGTTTGCCACGTATAATCCTATGTGTTGTGGTCGCAGTGCGTGTAGGTCTACAGCTGCTACATCTGGGCTGAAAAAATAATACTTGTTTTTTCCGAGTTCACAGATGAGGTAGTCAGTGTCTTTTTCATATCCGTACTGTTCTTGGAGTTGTTTGATAAACGCTTTTCTTTCTCGTGAATTAAGAAATCGCATCTTACACTCCCCACAGTGGATTGTGTTTTCTCATCACTTCAGAAAACTCTTTGAGCACTTCCTTTTCTTCCACGCTCAGGTGCTTTGCGTATTCTTTGAGGCTGCGAAATTCTTCTTCGCTCACCGCGCTCCAGAGCACGTCTTGTTCAACAACGTGCTTTCCGCCTATTGCTCCTGGTATGCTCAAGGCTACTTGCATGCCTTTTGGAGCACTCTCTCGGCTTTGTTTTTTTTCTTGAATCTCTTTTACGTATCCGATTGTGGTGTGCGGGTCTTGTTCTTTGACGATGCGCGATCCTTTCTTGATTTCTCCGTGCGTGATCTCCACACCGCACACGAGCGGGTTTGATTGACGAAAAATGCAGTTTCCAAGGATGATCATGCGCGATGGTTTTGGGAGGTGAGATACTGTTTCACTCACTATTTTTTCGTCTAGCACGCGCAAATACTCTTCATAGTCATCTATGAGTTTGTAGATAATATCTGCTCCTAGTACGGTTGCTTGCTCTGTTGATGGGAGTGTTTTAACGTTAAATGCGAGCACGACTGCGTGTTCTGGCTTGTTTGATCCTGCAAGCACAAGGTCTTTTTTTGTTACTGCACCTACTTGTGCTGAGCGGATACTAATGTTTTTCTCTCGCAAAAGCGTGATGAGTGCTTCAAGGGATCCGATGTTGTCTGCTTTGAGAACTACTCCTTGCTCGTCAGTTTCTATGGTGACATCTTGTACTTCTTGTTTGAGTTGTGCGCGCACAGAGTCGATGTCTCCTCGTACAGCTGCAAAGGGCATTCCTGCCGCAACTCCTTCAAGGTTTGGTGCGCTAATCTTTACTCCTGTTGCCGCGACAGCTTGTTTTATTGTGGTAAAGCGCGTTTTTTTGTCTCTGAGGTCTCCTGTGTTGCTTGGCTGCAAGAGCGCGCGTACTTTGGTGACGATAGGTTCGTTTAGCGATGCGATCACGATTGTGTCTTGGACGTTGAGGTGTCCATCATACAAGATTGCGTTTAGGGTGAGGCCGAGTCCTTGCTCTTCAGACACTTCTAACACGGTTCCTTTTGCGGGTCCGTCTACTGTTGCGTGCAGATTATTTTCTAGGTATCTTTGCGCAAGCCCCACAATGATTGCGAGTAGGCTGTTAATTCCTTGTCCTGACAGAGCGCTTATCGGCACGATAGCTACTTGTTTGTCAAATCCTTCTATGCGATCAAATCGGTCTGCGGGAACTCCTTGCGCTGCGAGTTCTGCTACGAGTTGGTAGAGTTTTGTCTCGATATACTCGGTTGTTTGCGTGCTTTGCGCATTGAGGTCTTTGATGATGTTCTCGTCGTGTTTGGTGTATCCTCGACACGCATCTATTTTGTTTGCTGCTACGATAAATGGTGTTTTGTGACTGCGAAGAATTTCGAGTGCTTCTTTAGTTTGTGGTTTAAACCCTTCGTTGATATCCACGATGAGAATTGCGATGTCTGCAAGTGACCCTCCTCGCTTTCTCATGCTTGTAAAGGCCGCGTGTCCCGGGGTGTCGATAAAGAGCAGCCCAGGTATATTGAGTTTTTTTCCATCAAGCATGTGTCCTGCGCGCTCAAGAATGTGCTCTACCGGGATGATGCTTGCGCCGATTGCTTGTGTGATCGCGCCAGCTTCTCCTGCCGCAACTGCTGTGCCGCGTATTCTGTCTAGTAACGTCGTCTTTCCGTGGTCGACGTGTCCTACAACAGTGCAGATGGGTGCTCGTATCATGTACGTGGTGAATGTGGAGTGCTTTAAGAGACTTTTTGTCTGCGTGTTTTGCCTGAAAAAATGGTGTTTCTCCGACAGTATCTCTTTTGTTCGCTACTTTTTCCGCGACAGCAACAACTGTTCAGGACTGCCAAGAGGATTTTCGGCCCGTGCAGCTAAAGTCACCTAAAAACTGTTTTACAAAGTGGATGTGGTGATACTGAATGCTTGAAGAAAAGATTGAAAACATTGAGGGAGTAAGCAAGTTATCTGACCAAGAGCTTGCTGACATTAAGTCCCGCCTTGCATCACAAAATGATACTGAAATAGATTTGCGTGCGTATGACCGCTCGCAGCGTCGATTAGATGACATTACTGTTACTGACAAAATATCTGCTGTGTGCAAACGCCTTCTCGGACTCAGTCCTGAACGTCAACTGAATCGGTTAATTAATCGGCTCACACAAGAGCATGCAACGTACGCAACTCAAGTGCACAAGCTAGAAGAGCAGCTCGATGGCCAGGTGGAGAAACTGCACGATCTCGGTGTTGAGTACACGCGTCATCAAGCGCACGCCACCGTGGTGATGGAGCAGTATGAGCGACTCCAAGAGCGTGTTGATCGCCTCGAAGTTGAGGTTGAGCAAGCGGGAGGAGAGCTGTCTGCGAAGGCGCTTGATGCGCGAGACCGCTTAGTAAGTGGCCAATCAGAGCTTCGTTCATTACGCCATGAAGCAGACAGAGCTATTCGTAGCTATGCTGGTGCGAAAAGGCAGTACACGTCGTTATCTGATCAGCACCAACAGCTAGCTGGGCATGTGAGCGAGTTGCGTCGTCAAGAAGCGCATATTGGCTCAGTCATTGATAGCGCAAGGCAGAGTCAAATACTTCAAGTTGACGGTCAAAAAACGAGTTTAGCAACCCAGTACAAAACATTAGGGATGCTTGCTCAGGACGTGCAGAAGATGTTTGACACTGAATTCACTGCTCCGGCTGGAGTGGTGTTGGACACCACGTATGGCGCTCCGCAAGACAAAGATCAGAAGGATCCGTTGATGCAGCGATGGACTCGACTGCGCAAGTAATCTCCGAAACGGACTTGCTGGCAGCAAGAAAGCAGGCTTTATGGGAGCTGTCACAACAGGATTTTTCTCGTGTAGAGGAGTCTGTGCGCGAAGTCCTCGTAGATGTTGCTTCCGGAGTGGTTGCGTGTCAGCGAAGGGGCCTGTCTGCCGAGCAGTCTCTTGAGGCGGCTCTGGGGGTGTTCTCCTCGTACACGGGTCCCGAGGTTGCTGTTGAGAGTCTTGACTCGCTTCTCACGTCTGTCGCGCGTCAGCCCGAGAGAGCTCCTGAAGTCCTCGGAGGTGCCTTGTCTTACTTGAATTCTCGCGGACAACCCTTTTTTGTGCGCGTGGGAGATCGTGTGTACAGGCGAAAAAAGCACAAAAAGCCAAGTATTATTGGTCTTGAGAAACAAAAGTATGAGGTGGTGCGCTGCGTCAATCATTTGTTTGCCTACAATCCGCTCGTAGGCCACAATCCTCTTGAGCCTACGCTTGACCAGGCGGTCTTGCTCTACGGCCCTCCTGGCACGGGCAAGAGTTCCTTGTGTTCGTACGCAGTGCATATGTGTCGTGAGTATTCTGCTGAGCGCAAGATTCCTTTGCGTTTTGAGACGTTTCGAGCGGCTGATTACAGTAAGTGGGTGGGTGAGAGTGCCCAGTCGCTGCGGCAAAAGTTGTTATCCGTGTCTGATCCTTCAGGGGTTGGGGTGTTGGTGCTTGATGACATCGATACTATTGTGGTGTCGCGAGATGATCCTTCGTCGTCGCATGCGAGCGTGCAAGTCACTGGTGAGCTGATGACTTTTCTTTCTGGGGTTGACTCTGATTTCTTGGGTAATTATGTGGTGTTTGGAACCACGAATCATCCGCAAGCGCTTGATAGCGCTCTTGGAAGGAGGTTTAAGCGAGTCCTTCACGTTCCTGGTTACTCGCAGTTTTCTGAGTACACCGCGTTTGTTGATGCGCGCTTGGACTGGGCGAGTGATGAGGTGCGCGCAGTGGTTTCTGAGCATTGCTTTTCCAACAATTATTCTCCTGCGGAGATTGATAAGACGTGTCGCACTCTTTCCTCTGAGCGATTTGGTATTCTTACTTCCAAGCAACTCGAAGACCCTCTCGCTCATGCAAAGAAGTTGTCCTCGCATACTGTGGAATCGTTTCTTGAGAATTATTGTGCTTCGTATAAGAGTGTGAGGTAGTCCGTGGTGGTGATGTCGTCTACGGTTTTGTCCTCGCTTCTATTTCTGAGGATGCGTGGAAACCGTAGTGCGTATCCGGAGCTGTAGGTAGGGCTTTGTTGTATCTCGTCATACGCGACTTCTACGACTATTTCTGGTTTGACGCGCACGTACCTTCCGTCTTCGAATTCTATGAGGGGTGCGAGAAGCTCAGTGATTTCTTTAAATGAGAATCCTTCTTCTTCTCGTTCTTTCAGTCCCGTGGCTACCTTGCCTATTTCTTGTAATACTCCGCTCTCGTCTTGTACTGCGATGGTAAAGCTTGTCAGCCACCCGCTGCGTTTTCCTTCGCCCCATTCTGCTGAGATGATTACTACATCTACTGGTTCCATGGTGTGTTTGATCTTCATCCAGTTGCCTACGCGCACTCCTGGTTGGTAGGTGCTCTGAAGGTGTTTGGCAAAAATCCCTTCTTCTCCTGCTGCGATGGCGTCATCATAAAACGCGTTTGCTTGCGTTTCGTTTTCTGTGATAAGTGTGTGTGCGATCCCGAATAATTCGTGTTCGTTGATGATTGCTTGTAGTTGTTCGTGTCGTTTTTTGAGCGGGTCTTCAAGGTATTCTGTGTCCTCTGCGAGCATGACGTCAAAGCAGCGTACGTCCACAGGAAGTTTTTCTGCCATCTCGTCAATACCGTATTTTCTTCGTATGCGCTGACTGATTTCTTGGAATGGTTTGTAGCGCTTTGTGTCAGGGTCTATTCCGATTGCTTCTGCATCAATAATTGCTGTGCGCGCACGGATACAGCTTCTTGCTCGCTCAACTATATCGGGAAACTGCTCCGTTACGTTTTCTAATCGTCTGGTGTAGATCGTTATCTTGTCTTCGTGCTTGTGTATTTGCACGCGAAAGCCATCGTATTTGTATTGCACTAGCAGGGGCAGTGAGAAGTTTTCAAAGGCGTCAGTGAGTGTTCCTCGCACTCCGAGCATGACTTTGAGCGGTTGTCCTACTGTGAGATGTACGTCTTTGAGTGCCTTAAGGCCTTTGATTGCTTTCTGTGCTACTTTGGTGAAATCGTTCGTCTTATCATAGGCTGATTGAATAATTGCTGTTACGGTGTTGTACGCGTCTCGGTCAACAATGTCTCCGTTTTCAATGCCTGCGTGCTCAGCGAGGTATGCGTAGGTAATCGCGTCTCGTAGTGTTTGTGTTGCGATCCCTATTCTGAGTTCTTCAAGCACTGTGCGCACCAAGTATTTTGCTTCTTGTGCGGAGGCGTTGCTGAGGAGTTCTGAGAGTATCTTGAGTTTTGTGTCCACACTGTTTTTTCCTTCTGTGTGCGCAAGACGTACGAGCTGTGTGTGTACGTGCTCGACACTGAGGTGTTGTGTGAAAAGTGTTTGTTGGGATTTCGTGCTCACAAGGGTTTGTGCGACCAGTCCCAAGTCTCCTGTGCGCGACCATTCTTTTTCTAATTCTTGTGTGCTCGCTCCTGTCACGCGCGCAAGTGCTTTGAGGGTGAGGCGCGAGGATATCCCGAGAGTTTGTTTGTCAACTGCCGAAAACACTTTTCCTTGCAACAACACTACTACGCGCGCAAGATCTTGCTCGGAGGTGCGCTTGAGGAGTGCGCTGATGTGCGCGGTCTTCTCAAGTCGTTTGGGCGTGCTCTCGATGGCGTTGTAGGTCTCGCATAATGTCGCATACTGCATACGTGTGCATGGTGCGGCGCGTCTTATAAACACTGCGTTCTGTAACCGAATGGTTTTTTAATTCATGCCCCTGTAAGAAGTGTATGTCTGACTTTTTGGATCTTGCCCGCAACCGTCGCTCGCGAAGAGATTTTTCGCGCCAACCTGTGGAATTTGAGTTAGTTATTGAGGTCGTGCGCGCAGCAACGTATGCTCCGAGCGTTGGGGGCATGCAGCCGTGGCACTTTATCATCCTCACCGATCCTGGTGTGAAGGATGCGGTGTGTGATAATTGTCCGGGCCAGTCTTGGATGAGAAATGCTCCTGTGCTCATCGTGTTTTGCGGCTCCTCTGGGAAGGTCGATGATTTTTATCCTCGCTTTGGGGATAAGTGGTTGGCGCAAACACTGGCTGCTTGCATGCAAAATGGCTTGCTTGCTGCTCAGGAGCTTGGTTTGGGTGCGTGCTGGGTGTCTTCGTTTGATGAGCTCAATATCCGCGATGTGCTGAAGATTCCTGACGGTCACCGACCAGAAGCTATTTTGGTGTTAGGGTATAGTCGTGAAACGCCTGCTGATAAGGCTTTGCTTCCCCTAGATCAGGTGGTGTTTCTGAATTTCTTTGGCGGAAAGGTTACGGAAAAGGCTGCGGTACTTCGTGATTGGGGAGAGCATTTTCGTAAGAAAAAAGATGATTTTGTTGCTTCTCAGCCTGAAAAAAAGTCTTTTTCTGAGCAGGCGAAGTCTTTTTTCAAAAAGCCTAAGAAGCCTGAGGAGTAAACACTTTTATAGTTCTGCGCGCTGTCTTCTCTATGCTTAATCCTGAGAGAAAAAAAGAGTTATTATTTCCTCATGATGCTGTGCGTCCTATTCAGGACGAGTTGATTTTGTCTGTTGAGCGTGCTCTGGAGAAAAAAAAGCATTTGGTTGTTCACGCTCCTACGGGTCTTGGTAAGACTGCTGCAACGCTTGCTCCTGCTTTGTCTTTTGCGCTAAAAAATGATTTGACAGTGTTTTTTTTGACGTCGCGCCACACCCAGCATCGTATTGCGCTCAGCACTGTCGCTGAGATTGAGCGGCGCTATGACATCACGATTCCTGTTGCGAATCTTATTGGTAAGAAGTGGATGTGTTTGCAACCTGGCGTTGATAAGATGTACTCGGGGGAGTTTATGGAGTATTGTCGTAAGCTGCGTGATGATAAGAAGTGCTCGTATTATGAGAACCTTAAATCCAATAATTCGCTGTCTTTTGATGCCAAACTTGCTGTTGAGCAAGCACTCAAAACGCCTGATTCTCGCAAGCTTAAAATTATTGGTCAAGAGCGCGGGGTGTGCCCGTATGAGATTGGTGTACTTGCTGCCCAGAAGTCTCGTGTGATCGTAACAGATTATTTTTATTTGTTTAACCCGGCGATTCGGGATGTGTTTTTGTCTAAGATTGGCAAGGAGTTAGAGTCCTCAATTATTATTGTTGACGAGGCGCACAACCTTCCTGATCGGATTAAGGATTTGGCTTCTGAGCGTATCTCGCTGAATGTGATTGATCGCGCAATGCAGGAGGCAGAGAAGTTTGAGTACGAACTGCCTGTCTTGTCTGAGTTGCGCGCAGCTCTTGACCATGTCTCGTCCGTGGTTGATGATGATAATGAGGCGTATGTTGAGCGAGCAGCGTTTTTGTCTCGTATTTCTTCTGTTGATCCTGAGCGCTTACTGAAGATTGCTGATGTGGTGCGAGAAGAGCAGCAACGCTCATACATTGGTTCTGTCGGTTCGTTTTTGCTTGCGTGGGGTGGTGATGATGAGGGTTTTTCTCGCATCGTGACAAAACAAGATGCGAATGCGGTGTTGTCGTATCGGTGCTTGGATCCTGGCGTGGTTGCAGGTCCTGTGGTCCGCTCGTCGTACAACACTATTTTCATGTCGGGAACCCTCTCGCCTACTGTGATGTATGCTGAGTTGCTTGATATTCCTTTGAACTCTGAGGATTACACGTTTAAGTCTCCGTTTCCTGATGCGAATCGGTTATCGCTGATTGTGCCGCAAACCACTACAAAGTATCAAGCGAGGGGTGATGTCATGTTTTTGGAGCAGGCAAAGATTCTTGCAAAGGGCATTGATGTTGTTCCAGGTAATAGCATCGTGTTTTTTCCTTCGTACTATTTGCGTGATAAAGTAGGTGCTCACTTGCAGTCGCTCACAAAAAAAACAGTGTTTTTTGAGGAGCGCGGCATGGGTAAGCAGGAGCGTGAAGAGCTCTTGCTGCGTTTTGATTCCTACAAGAACTCGGGAGCCGTGATTCTTGGCGTCATGTCTGGTTCGTTTGCTGAAGGAGTTGATTTCAAGGGTGATATGCTCAAGGCCGTCTTCGTGGTTGGCTTGCCGCTTGCTCGTCCCGATAAGGAGACGCAGGCCCTCATTAAGTACTATGATGAGAAGTTTTCTCGTGGATGGGATTATGGGTATGTCTTTCCTGCCTTCAATAAGATTTTGCAGTCTGCGGGTCGTGCGATTCGTTCTGAGCGCGACCGGGGCGCTCTTGTATTTATTGATGAGCGCTATGCGTGGCGTACGTATCAGCGTTGTTTTCCTCCTGACTGGGATTTGCGTATGTCGGTTGAGCCTGAGCGTGAGATTGCACAGTTTTTTGGTGTTGCTGTTCCAGAGTCTACTCAGGAAAAACCTGATGAGCAGGATTGGTTTTCTTCAGCTGATGACTTCTAGGGCTCTTCAGAGGTATTGAGCGCGTCTTCAATAGTTTCCTGTTTTGTTTGGGCACAAACCGTATGAACTTGACGATGATTTTCATAATCAGTAAATCTTTTCTATATAGTAATTGATTTTTTCGGCATAAACGAAAATAGTAGACCAGTATAGACAATACCCCATTAATCGCTATATTTATATACTAGTAACGTCATTGTAGACTACATGGTCATCCTCTTCGATCAGTACAACATGCCAGACAACGTGTACGAACTCATCTTCGCCACGTCACAACAAGTCATTGTTGCAAAACTCTTGATTGAGGAAATCAAACAACACGACGGAGAAATGGGTAAAACGGAAATGAGCATGTTCGCAACAACTCTTCACGACGGCGTAGAAATAGAAAGCCCCAAAGAAATGCCTATTCCTATCAAGAGAAAAGAGAAAATCTCCTACAACAAACGCCAGTTTTACGATCGCATCCTCACACCCATGAAATCCATGGGGATGATCCAATATGACATGTACAAGAAAACCTACAAGATTTCAGAGCAATTCAACAAGAACCTCATGAAAGTTGGTTTGATGTGGCTGCAAGAAATCAGAAAGCCACCGTTCCCCTTTACCATTGAAAAATAGGGCTGGCAAAGCACACGCATTGCTAGTCGTTAGTCGGCGCAGGAAATTACATTTACTGCTCTGGGCGCGCTTCTCATAAACTCGCTCTCTCCACTCCACTGCGTACCCAGAGCGTTCTATTCCTTACTTCCCCTTGGGAATGAGGTGAGCTGGGACCTTCGGGTCCCAATCATATTCCTGCTGTTTCTGTGGATGCTGGTCGCCTGAAGTAACATACCATTCTTCCAATAGTAACCCACCCCCCTCTCTCCCCAAATCGTACCACGTGTGCGGAAACAGCAGTCCTTTCCTTGCCTGCAAAAACTACAGTAACAACCAATAGTAACGCAGGCCTCACAAATATCACACACTTCCCTGCCCGGCAATCGCTGGGCAGGCCTATTCTTATGACCGCACTACGCATAGTTACGCACTGCCTTGCAGTGTGGAATCTTCACACAGGAGTCTTGTCTCAACAAGACAAGGACTTCTTTGACGAACACATTACTCACGTACAGGAGACCGATGAGCTCGTCGCCGCTCTAGAACTCGTAAAGATCCGTCTAGAGCGCGACGGTCTCTCCTCTGAGCGCGCCTACGAGTGCGCACACCAGCTCTTGCTCTCGTATGCCAAAAAAACGCATCAACGCTTTCCCGCTCTTGTCGTTGTAGAGTAAACCTTTAAGTAGGAGTAATTGTTTTTCTTAGCTAAAGAGGTGGGTCGATGACAAAAACACTTACAAGTATTCCTGGCGTGGGTGCTACTCGCGCAAAAAAATTATCTGATGCTGGATACACACTCAAAAAGCTTCAAAAATCAAGCCCTGAAACAGTGGCGAAAAAGAGCGGTATTCCTGAGTCGGTCGCAAAAAAAGCGGTGGCGCACGCGCAGTCACAAACAAAAAAAGCTACTCCTCCTCCTAAACCTAACACGAGCCCGTCAAACAAGAGTGTAGAGGATAGATTGCACATCCTTGAACAAGCAGTTACTGAGCTGACAAAAACAATGCAGGCATCAGAATCACGTTTTAAGCGATTTCAACAAGACTTTTACGAGGTACAACACCAATTGGATTACTTGTCATGGGATGCACTTCCTCGCGTCGTGCACGAGCTTGCGTGGTACATCAAAACACATCTTGCGTCTTGGTCTGATGAAAAAATCTTTGACTGGCTCAAAGATCACGGTCACGAAGATCGCCACATCAAACACGCATTAAGTATTGCGCGAGCGTAATATTTATCTACAACGCGCGCGTTTACTCTACATGACTACTGTATTTGAAAAAATTATTGCAGGAGACATTCCTGCTGTGCGCGTGTATGAAGACGAGCACGTCATCGCCATCTTGGACATCGCACCAGTCACTGAGGGTCACACGCTCGTGATTCCTAAAAATCCTGTGGCGCTCCTCTCTGACTTGCCATTCACTGATTCCACGCACGTTTTCTCGGTTGTAAGAAAACTCACGAAGGCATTGCGAGAAGCCCTTTCTTGCGATGCGGTCACAGTGCTGTTGCGTGACGGCCCTGCTGCCGGTCAAGAAGTCCCGCATCTGCACGTCCATCTTATTCCTCGCTATGAAAACGACTCGCTCGGCCCAGGATTTGGTGGTGCCGGAGAGCAATCGTCTACTGAGGAGCGAGAAGTGGTTGCAGAGAAAATTCGAGCTACTCTCTGATTTTTTTTGCAAGCGCTGCCAGCGTGTTATCGTCTGCGCGCGGACAATCGTTTGATGCGATATATCCTTCGTAGCGCTCAAAATATTTGTTTGATGTTGAAGTAATTTCTCGCCACTCCTTCATATCTGCTGTTTGGTGCATGGGAAAGAGTTTTGCGTGCACGTGATCTACTCCAAACCCTTCAAAAATCATTGCTGTACGCCCAACATCTTCAAGCTTCTTATCAAGTAACTTGCCTACTTTGCTTGTCGCAATCACAAGCTCGGAAAGCACGTCTTCTGGAAGGTCAAAGGCATAGCTTGCGTAATGCTTTTTTGGAATAACCACTGAGAATCCTTCTGTGTTTGGATATATAGAGAGGAATGCGAGGTGTTTCTCGTCTTCCCAAATCTTGTGGCAAGGCACTCTTCCAGCAACCATTTCGCAAAACACGCATGTCATATCTGTACTATTTGTGTACTCTGTTTTTAGTCTTTGTGAAAACTTGCGCCAGTCCAGCGATAGCCGTCTTCAGTATACTGGTAGATTTCTTCTTGTGTCGTCACGTTATGTTCTGCAAGCCACCGCACAAACCGTCCTTTGATGTGCTTTCCATGATGCCCTGCTGAGATTGTTTTGCCGTTTTTGGTGTGCGTAAAGTCTATTTCTACGCCACTGTCGTACGTGACTGCTTTCTTATGTGCTCTTGGCAGCAGATCCACCACAAAACACTCAGTGAGGTGTTGGTGCGGCTTCCACAGCTTGGCTGCACTAAGGAGCGTTATGGGAAACTTGTAGTTAGGAATGCGTTGTTGTGGCGTTAGCAAACCAAACAATCCGCTCACAATCAGTACGTGCTTATCAATCCATTCTTTGTGCTCAAGCGTGTCATAGTCGAGTGCGTCATACACAACCCCTGTGTATCGCTTGATGGCGGGCATGGTGGGTGCAGTGCGTACTTGGGCGTTGAGCTGCGCAGCTTCGTTATGCCGAGAAGAATAGATTTTCTGAGGGTCTTGTCCTATGAGTCTTCCGAGAAGCTCTTGCGTTACAGGATGTAGTTCTGAAAGCGGATTCTCACTTCCTCCTGATGCTTTTCCTTCGCTTGGTGGAAGGAGAACTACGAGTTTCATATGTGTGTGAAGAAGGCGCTCTTTAAGAGTGCTCGGGTTAGTCTTTTTTCTTCTTCTTAATTTCTTCCTCAAGATTAAGCTCGGATAGCAACTCTTTGTAGCGGTTTCTAATCGTCACTTCCGTCACGCCAGCAACGTCTGCTACTGCTCGTTGCGTTCGCTTCTCGCCATTAATCAGTGCTGCGACATATAGCGCGGCAGCTGCGATTCCGGTTGGTCCGCGGCCTGATGTCAAGGCGATTTTTCGCGCTTCCTCGATGATCTCTACTGCTTTTGATTGCGTCATTGCTGTTAATTTCAATTCTGACGCAAAGCGCGGGATGTAATCGATCGGATTTGATGGGAGAATCTTAATTTCTAGTTCACGAATCACAAAGCGGTATGTTCTTCCAATTTCTTTGCGATCAATTCCTGATGCTTCTGAGAGTTCATCAAGCGTTCGTGGTACGTCATGTTTTCTGCACGCAGCATATACTGCTCCTGCAACGACTGATTCCATGGATCGTCCTCGCACAAGGCCTTTTTGTACTGCCATGGTGTAGATTCGGGATGCTTCTTCTTCTACTGATTCAGGTAGTTTCAGAAATGAGCTTATTCGT
>SKXU01000075.1 GCA_007128245.1 Candidatus Woesearchaeota archaeon | reverse complement strand
TAACAACAATGAGTTTCATTTTTCCCCCACGTCCTAGCTCGGAATGCTGTTTTTATAGTTTATGGTGCTCAGAAGAAATGGTTGTATACTCCTGTGTATACTTTAAACCCGTCAAACAGGGGTATGGGGAGCATGTTGAACACAAAAAGTAGTCCGTTAATGTAGAGGCTGTAGCGCCAGAAGGTGTACCAGTCTGTGTTGAGGGTTTGTGTTTTGAGGATGAGTAGGCTTGCAATCCATAACAGTCCGTTCACGGCAGGTCCTGCAAATGCGATTGCTGCGCTTTGTAGGTGTGATATTCCTGCTCCCGTGATACTCACGTATGCTGGGACGATGACGATAAAGGGGATGCGAAGCAGTTTTACGATAACTCCTATGATGAGAAAGATATATGCTGCTTGGAATGTCGCGGTAAATCCCATGCTCATAGCAACGAACTTGTGTCCGAGCTCGTGCAAGATGATTGGTGGCGCAACGAGTGCACAGGAGTAGAGAAAGCGGCTTTTCTTATCTTGTGATTGCTTAAGTGCTTCTACAGGGTCGTCTGATTGTGGGCGCTGGAAAAAGTCCATGAAAATATACCCTGCTGCGAGGGTCATGATAATCATGTCAACTATTTCTGCGCCGGCGAACATGATATGTAGAATATATGAGTGCTATTTATTGTTTTGGCACCAAAGAATTTATATGGTTGAATTGCTCGATTCAACGTATGAATCGACATGACGCGCTCATTCTCGCCGTGGTTGGCCTTGTAGCAGTATTTGCGGTTGTGAGTATGGTGCGACTATCTGGTGCGGCTCCTGTTGAGGAGTCAAGAACATTTATTCCTGTGGTTGGTGCGGCCACTGCTGAGGTGCGCTACTCTGATCGCGTCCCTGCGCGTGTGCATGACGTGGATTTTACGCGCGATGGGTGGCTTACTCTCGAGGATAGTGACTTGCTTGCGATGTACATTACTGAGCAGCGCTGTCCGCGCGATAAGATGTGTGATTTGAACGGTGATGGCGTGCTTGATCTGCGAGACCTGGAGCTTTTTAACGCTCTTATCTCTCCGATGGATGCTCCTGTTCGTGTCTCTCCCAGTCCTGTTGTGCGACGTGCTCCTTCTAGTGTTGGTTCTCGGCTCGCGTGAACACGAGTTTTCCTTCAGCATGTAATTTATTGAGAAAGTGCCGTATGATTTCGGCTTCTTCTCCTGGTATGACTATGCGTTGCCGCCCTTTGCGTTGAATGTACAAGATTCCGTCTTTCTCTCGCACGATGATCATGCTGATGCCATGAATCCCCTGATGAATCCTTCTTCCCAATCTTCGATCCCTTGGCTGTCAAGTTGTTCTTCTGCGTCTTCCATTGTGTTAAGGTCGTCGCGTCTGACGTCTCGGCTGTGCCAAGCTAATGCTTCCTGTTCGTATATGTCGTATTCCATGTATGCTCACCCCCAGAGCAAGGAATGTACTATGTTATCTTACCTATTTATGTGTTTACTCTATATATTCTATGATTCCATAAGGAAAAAAAAGAAAAAAAAGCCGAATTCAGGCCTCTTGAGAGGCGTATTCACCAAGGCGACTTTGTCTGAGTTGTTTGGCTAGTCCTTCGTCATGAATTTTTTCAGAAAACCTTCTGTAAAACTCCTGGCTGCAGATATTTGTCCATGTCATAGTGCTCTCACCCTATTTTCTCTATGGAAAAGAAAGTTTATATATGTTGTGAAATACAGTCTCATACCTATATAAACAAACACTGCTCAAGACGAATTTACGCGTGTTTTGAGATGACTTCTGCCAAGTTCTTTTTTGGCATCGCTCCCATAAGTGTCTCAACAATCTCTCCTTGTTTAAACACAATAATGGTAGGGATTGATCGCACACCAAAGCGGCTTGCCAGATCAGATGCGTCTTCTACGTTGACTTTGTAAAAATCCACACTATCCATTTCGTTTGCTAGCTCTTCAAAAATCGGTGCCAGCATCCGGCACGGCCCGCACCAGTCCGCATAAAAATCAAGTACTACGACGTTCTCTGCTTTCTCTACTTTTCCCTCAAAATCTTTGCTTGTAAGATGTTCCATACACATACGAAGAAACTCGTTGTTTATATGATTTCTCTTCAAGAACTCATGAGTGAGAGCGCAAGGAGTTGCATCATGTATTCCTCTTGTGCAGGGATAATGTGCACGCGCACAGTGCTCTGTTCTGGAGAGATAACGGGCGCATGTTGTTGATTGCGCTCTTCATCAAGAGGAATTTGAAGCAGTGCACACACGCGCGAGCGCACATACCATGCTTTCTCACCAATTCCGCCTGTAAATGCAATCGCTGATAGTTTGGGAACAGCCACTCTAAGGGCGGAAATGTAGTACGCTATTTTGTAGCAGAGCATCTCAATTACCAAAGTACATTTCTCATCTCCTTGCTGGCTTGCTTCATAGATGTCTCGCAAGTCGCTTTTTCCTGTGAGCCCAACAAAGCCCGATTTCTTGTTAAACAATTCTGATAACTCATCCACGCTGTAGTGTCCATGCTTGAGCAGAAATAACGGGATTTCAGGATCGATCTCTCCTGTGCGCGTTGACATGAGCACTCCATCAAGTGGTGTGAATCCCATGGTGGTATCAACGCTTTTTCCTGCGCGCACAGCGGTGATACTGCTTCCCGACCCTAAATGACAGGAGATGACGTGTGCGTCTTGCCCATACAATTTCGTAAGTTCTGTGGAGATGTACTGGTGGCTAGTTCCGTGAAAGCCATATTTTCTAATTCTGTGCGTTTCATACAGGTTGTATGGGATGCCATACAAGTACACTTCAGGAGGGATTGTTTGATGAAACGCAGTATCGAAGATAGCAATGTTTTTTGCGTGAGGTGCTGCTGCCATACACGCTCGTATTCCTGCAAGATTCGCCGGATTATGGAGTGGAGCAAGAACTGAGAATGCCTCGATGTCCGAGAGCACTTCTGGCGTGACGAGTACTGGTCGATCATATTTTTCTGCTCCGTGCACCACGCGATGCACAAAGTGCGTGATGTCTTGCACGGACACGATCTTGTTTTCAGCAAGAAAGCGCAGCACAAATCCTACTGCTTGCACGTGAGACGCGATTTGCACTGATTCTTTGCGTTCATGAATGCAAAATATGCTGTCTCCTCCGATGCGCTCGATCACTCCTGAGATGACGTGTGATTCTTGAAGGTACACTGCCCATTTCAGACTAGACGACCCTGCATTGATGATTACTTGCATCACCTTTTTGATGAAAAACGAGTTTATAATGCTTTGCTCTCAACACATTTAAATACCATCAATTCTTTTACATGTTTGGTGAGTAACGTGATACCTATTCCTGTCTCTGTACCGCACAGCGCGCATGACACGTATCGTGAGAACATGATGCGCATCACGCATGGTACTGGCAAGCTTGTTTTATTTGCAGGCGATCAAAAAATTGAGCATCTCAACAAAGATTTTTTTGGAGACGGAGTTCATTCGGATGACAACACTCCTGAACACTTATTTCGTATCGCTCAAAAAGCACGTATTGGGTGCTTTGCTGCTCAGCACGGACTTATCGCGCAGTTCGGCAGGGACTATCAAGATATTCCGTATCTTGTAAAGCTTAACAGCAAGACTAATTTGGGTGTAGGTGATCCATTGAGTCTTACCAATGTTGATTTTGAGGACGTTCTCGCTCTCCGTGATGAAGGCCTCACGGTGGTGGGAGTGGGCTACACATTGTATATTGGCTCAGAGCACGAGGCGATGATGATGCAAGAGTTCGGGCGAATCGTTGCAGAAGCACACAGTCATGGCTTAGTTGTGGTGGTGTGGATGTATCCTCGAGGAGCTGGCGTTCCTGATGAGAAACATCCTGATATTATTGCGGGAGCAGCGGGTGTTGCGTGTGCTCTTGGAGCGGACTTTGTGAAGGTAAATGAGCCTCAACTCAATAAGAAAGATGCTCCTGCAGAGCTGCACCAAGCAGTGCTCGCTGCTGGTCGCACAGGAGTGCTTGTCTCTGGCGGCTCGCCAAAAGAAGTAGGGCCATTTCTGCACTTAGTGTATGAGCAGCTACAAGTAGGTTCTCGAGGGGTTGCTGTGGGGCGCAACATTCATCAAAAACCTCTTGATGAAGCAGTGAGTTTGTGCAATGCTCTCTCAGCGCTCGTGTATGATGGTGTTGATACACATGCTGCGTGGTTAACATACACGAAATAACGTCTATTTGACCTCTTTTTGTGGGTTAATTTTATAATTGCTTCTCACCAATAACAACATACAGATTTCAGGGGGTGAAATCAACATATGGCAAAAAAACAATCAAACGTCGGCAGCCTCGTAGGTTCATGGGCGTTTCTTATTGGAGTAGTTCTTGCAATCATACTCGGATTTTTTGGTCCAATGGAGCAATGGCTTGCACTCGTGCTCGTCATTATCGGAGTAATTGTCGGTCTACTCAACATCACTGCAAGTGAATCAATGGGTTTCTTGACCGCAGCAACAGTGCTTGTTATTGTGACTGCGCTCTCAGGAGACGTATTTGCAATCGTCGGCGCATGGGCAAGCAATATTCTTGAAGCACTCATGCTCGTCTTCGTGCCAGCAACGATCATTGTTGCTCTGCGCGCAGTGTTCGGACTTGCATACCAATAATTATTTTTCTTTTTCAATTTTTTTCATGAAAAACACAGTGTCTCCACTGTCAGGAATAATGTGCTCTGGCAACTGCGCTATTCGTGTAAACTCGTGCGTTTCGTAAAAGCGTATCCCTTCTTGCATACGCTCATCCGTGCTGAGATACACGTGCTCAATAGCATGGTCTTGTGCCCATTGCAGTGCGCGCTCCAACAGCGCAGTCCCCACTCCTTGTCTGCGATACGCTTTTTGTACGTGCATGCGCCGCATCTTCACATCATCTTTGTGTCGCTCAAGACCTACGCAGCCGATAATACTTCCATTGTCGCATACAAAAAATGCTCCTGAATATGTCTGCTTGATATCAACAAGGTCTTCTCGTACTCGTCTGCTAAATCCGTATTCATCAGAATTGATGCCTGCAACAAGCGCTTGCACCTGCGCTGTATCTTGCTCTTCAAACGCTCGCACTCTCATCGCACAAGCATGGCTGCACCAATAACGCCTGCGTGCTCGCTAATACCGTGCTTTACAATCTGGCACGCAGCAAAGGATGCTTCAGAGCAATGTGGCTGCACGTGCTTTGGGAGATCGTCATAAAACGGGAGTGTTGACACGCTGCCTCCAAGAACGATTTTTTCTGGGTTAAACACGTTAATGAGTGATCCGAGAAAGCGCCCAAGCAATACGAGGGTGTGCTCTCGCGTTTTTTGTGCTGCGTCCTCTGAGCTTCTCCACACATCACCTGGGTGCTCGCAGCTTTCTCCTCCAAAGGATGCGTATGCTCGCATAATTCCTGGTCCTGAGATCTGATCTTCCCAGCTTCCTTCACGCAAGAGTATATCTCCTACTTCTCCCGCTCCCCCGATAGTTCCCGTGTAGAGTTGAGAGTTGATGATGATTCCTGATCCTACTCCTGTTCCAAGAATCACCCCGAGCATGTGCTCACAGTCTTTTCCTGCTCCAAGACGGTGTTCTGCGAGCGCAAAGCAGTTCGCATCGTTTTCGCACACTACGTGAGACCCTATTGCTGTGCTGAGTATCTCTTCAATATGTACTCCTATAAACAACGGAAGATTTGGACAGTGATGAAGCACTCCTTTGTGGACGTACCCGGGAAGTCCCACGCCCACGCCAACGACATCATCGCTCCAGAGCTCACACACCGCTTCAGCTATTTCTTTTGCTGCTTCGCGTGGGTCTTCGTGAGTGGGTATGGTGCGTGAGGCAGCGATACTTCCGTCAGTTACTCGTGCGATGAGGGTTTTTGTCCCTCCAATATCTACTCCTATGCTTGTCATTGTACTATCACCGGTATGTGTATGTGTGCGAGTCTGCGCGTGAGCTCTTGCTCAAGTGTTGCGCTGCGAAAGAATTTCGGGTGGATTCCAATCCATGTGTGATGTTCAAATCGTCGGATAAACAGTTTTTCGTAGTATTCTCGTAGTTCTGCAGGTTTTCGAGTCGCCTTCGCGAGCAACTCTTCTCCGAACTCGATTACTTCGTGTTCTACGCGTTGGCCATCAATAAATTCTGGAATGAGTGAGATGTGGATGGTGTGGCAGCGTCCGTGCGTGTGCTCTATGCGCTTTACTGCTCGTACAAGTTGTTCTTGGTATGAGTGCGCGTATTCTCGTGTAAGATACTCGTTGGTTGTGGGGTCGTCCATTAGCGCGAGCGGGATATCGTCAATTGCGTAGTATAGTGTCGGGGGTTGTGTGTGTACGTCTATGATCATATGCGGTGCGGAGCTCATGAGGCCATACGCTCCGAGTTGTTTCATGAGTTCATAGCAAAGTGGTTCCACAACGGATTCTGATCTCATCAACACGTATTCTATTTCGTGTTCTGTCAGGGTTGCAAGAAAGTCTTCAGGAATTTCTCCCGTCTGCACTCCTGTAATCAGCAGTGGAGTACTCGCATATTCTGTACTGTAGTGAACACTGCGTTCCATACCTTTTTTTTGTGGGAGTGCTACTTAAACCTACCGCATGATTTGCAGCAAGTGAAACGAGAATGCGTCTGCGACACGCATAATTTCTTGTGCGCTCTCAGCGGCGACAACAATGCAATTGTTATTAAGATATACTCGGTTTGTTTGCTCTTGAGTTAAAAAGAGGACTGGTCTGATGTCTGTTCCGCTTGCGCACGTGACATCTCGTCCGTACAGTGCTGCCTGTGTGGGTATGCGGTAAAATCTCTCTCCGGTGATGCGAGCAATGTTTGCCGCTGCTTGACCGACTTCTCCTGGAACGCCGTCTTCAAATGATATCCACAGACCACTGTCTGCTATGCGTGTAAGGTTGAGCACTCGCTCAACAGCGGGTCTTTCTATCAGGATGTCTTCTACTTCGGATGGGTGGTGTAAAAAAAGAATGGAGTGCTCGCCCACGTTTGATACAACTACTGTTTCCCAGCAGTCTCCGACCTCGCAGGGTACGTGCTCAAAGAAAAACCCGTTGTACTCCTGAATGTCTGTTGTTGTTTGCTGGGCTACCCAGTAGATTCCAAGAATGATTGCTGGCAATGTGAGTGCAGCAACAATTATCCATGTTGTCGGCACTGTTTTCGGTTCTTCTTCTGCGCTCATATGATGTTAAAGTAGCTGTACAAGATTCTATCTCTCTCAAATAAGATACCTTCTTGCTCTGCTGAGATGGTGATGCATGCGTTCTCTACGCTGATTCCTTCATTTCCTTGGGTGAAATGGATGACTGGAGTTTGCTGCGTTGCCATAGCACAAGATCCGATGTCGTACGGATAGATATCTGAGGTGTTGGTAAGGGCGCCTCCTACTGGTGCATCAAAGTATTGTGAGAAGTCCCACCGCACAAAGTCAATGAGTGGGAGGTTATCTTCATCTGTTGGGTCAAACAGGATGATGATTGCGTCTGCTTGATTGATGAGCTGCATCGCTCCTGGAGGCATGGGTTGATGTGCGTCTGGCCAGGAAAAAAAGTTTACTTCGCCCGCTCGCGTCTGGACGAAGAGTTGGTTGTCGTCTACGCGAAATTGCAGTCCTCCACCTGAGGCTGGCATCCCGTAAAACACGAGTGCGAAGCTGAGTACGGAGAGAACCATGATTCCAATTACAAATATTCCCATCCAAAAACGCACGCGTTGCTGTCGCTTTTCTTCTCGCATTTGTGCGCGAGATTTTCTTGTCTGCTTCTCAGGCATATCACAAAGAAATTGCTTTGTCCTTAAAAATATTGGCCTCCACCAGTTTTTTATACTCTGCG
>SKXU01000044.1 GCA_007128245.1 Candidatus Woesearchaeota archaeon | reverse complement strand
TGCGTTACTCTCTAGGAAGATCCCTTGAGTTTTTTGTTGTTGGAGGAGCTCCTCTCTCACACAGAGATGAAGAGTTTTTTGATGCATTAGGCATTCCCGCAGTACAAGGTTATGGAATGACAGAAGCTGCACCAATTATCACCTGCAACACCCTGCATGAACGAAAAAAAGGCTCGGTAGGAAAAAGTTTACCCGGTCAACATGTGAGGGTGGCGGCTGACGGAGAAATACAAGCCAAAGGAAAAAATATTACTCCAGGATACTATAAGAACAAAAAAGCAACAAATAGACTGTTTACCAAAGACGGTTGGCTACGCACTGGCGATATCGGTTCCTTAGAACAAAGCTGGCTCTACATTACTGGAAGAAAAAAAAACATGCTGCTTACAAGCAGCGGACTCAACATATATCCAGAGGACATAGAAGCTGTTTTGAACACTATTGTAGGAGTAAAAGAAAGTTGCGTGATTCAAAAGGAACAGTCAATCATAGGAACATATCTAGGTACTGCACAAGAAAAAGACGTGCTCAAACACGCAAATGAAATGCTCAACTCGCATCAGCGTTTAGATATCGTAAAAAAATGGCATGCGCACGATTATCCACGAACTACAAGCCTCAAAATTAAACGTGATCGAGTTGCACACGATTTCACTCATAACTCATCGACTCCAGCAACAGACAAAGTACTTTTGATACTACAAGAAGTCCTTGGAGAAAAAGAGATTCATGAGACTGATGCACTTACAAATCTTGGATTAGACTCTCTAGGTCGAGCGCAACTGATCGCAAAAATAGAACAACAGATGAATGCCTATCTTCAAGAGCAAGAAATTACTGGGACCACAACAGTAAAGCAACTACGCAAACTCATTGAACACGCAAAAATTCGAAGAAGAAAAAAACTTATTTCCTGGCTTAATACTCCCTCTGCAAGCCTTCTGCGCTCAACGGTGCAGTTGTTTACCAAACCTCTCACGCGTTACATGTCAGGGTTACGCACGCATGGTCAGCTTCCTACAAAACCATCTCTGATAGTAGCGAATCACACAAGCCATTTAGACGCACCTTGTCTTATAGCAGTACTTTCCCCTACAACGGCAGTAGCTGCAGCACAAGAATACTTTTTTGGGAGCTTCATAAAACGACTCTTTGTAGGGTTACCAGTACAGCTGACACTAAATGCATTCGCATTTTCACGCGATGATGATATTCGAGTAAGTCTAAAGCGCGTAGGAAAACTCCTTGATGAAGGATTTCACGTAATTATTTTTCCCGAAGGAACCCGGAGTCAAACTGGGAAATTACAACGATTTAAGGAAGGTATCGGACTGCTAGCAGTTGAACTTAACGTGCCAGTAATCCCAACAGCTATATCAGGGGCCTACGAAAAATTACCGAAAGGAAGTTTTTTTCCTCGGTCAGGAACAGTAACTATTCACTTTGGAAAGCCCTTACGATTTAGTAAAATAGACAAATATGACGTCGTCACACATCAGATTGAGCAAGCTATCAGCTCACTCAACAAGAAGTACTAAGGTAAAAAATACAAGCACAAATAGAGAAAAAAATAGTATTGCATGGCGCTCTAACAACCTGCGCGCTCGCACAGCACCAAAGACTACTATTCCTGCTCCCAGAAAAAACCGTGCAAAGCGAGAGATGGCTGCTAATGAGAAAAACGCTAACCACGAAAACCCTCGCTCAAATGCGAGAAACGTCCAGATCTTAAATGAGAACAAAGAAAAACTCTGCCACAGCACGCCCCACACACCATAGGAATCATAACGCTCATTTACGTACACAAACATGTACTCCTTGACAAAAGGCGTTGAAGATAACACCAACTCCCAAAACGAAGGATTAACTGATATTAGTGAGATATACGTAATGCCTCCCAGAATAGATGCTCCGAGAGCTATACTGATGTAACGAAACAACTTCTTAGGGCGCGCAGCCACAAGAGGAAGTAATAATAGATCTGGAGCAATAAACCAGATGCTTGACTCAAGAAATGCCCACACACCAAGCAACCACTGCGCAAATCGCGTATCTGCAAAACGCTCACCAAACTTCATGAATCGCTTATTTAACGTACTGTATGACACACCTATTTTGTACTCAGATACTTTTTAATACTGTTGCATCTCGACCTGCCTATGCTGATTGGCATAGACCTTGTGCGCGATGCAAGGATTGATACTACTGATGAACAGTTTGTAAAAAACGTACTTGCGCCAAGCGAGTACGCTTTTCGTGCGAAACTCCCAACCATTTTTGCTCTCAAGGAAGCCACTCTAAAAGCGCTAGGAGAGCTTCCTGGATGGCACAAGGTACGTATAGAATACCGGCAAGAAATCCCCCGCGTGTGTGTGGAAGGATATACAGCAATATGTTCTGTAAGTCATGAAGATGGAATGACTGTGGCAGTAGTGGTGTTACATGAAGAATAGTAAATAGTAGTACAACACTACAACTACGCGAAGTACACTATCGATACGATCTAACACGCCGCCATGACCAGGAAGTAACCTTCCACTATCTTTCACACCAAAGCGACGTTTAAACAAGCTCTCTGTGATATCTCCCACAACACCCATCACTCCCATAAGGACTGCCATGATGACCCAATGCCACCAAGGTAAATATTGAGAGAGCCAAAAGTAAAACATCCAAATTCCAAGTCCTGCTCCTAAAATATTTCCTAGTACTCCAACATAGGTCTTGTTTGGAGAAAGACGCGATGCAATTTTGAACTTATCAAGCCAAGAACCTTTGAATGCATTACCAACAAAGTATGCGAAAATATCAGAGAGCGGAACGGCAAAGCCAAGCAGGAGTAAAAGTGCTTTACTGGAATCAAGTGTGTTATTGAGGTGGCCGATTAATACAAAATGTGAGAGAGAAAAAATAATCCATATCGCCACAAATAATGAGAGTGAACAATGAGCAAGACCTTCTTTACTATTGTTTTCATGTAGTGTGAGGGTGGTAAAGGCACCAAAATACATGAGTGGCAACGTGTAGAATAAGTCTGTTTTGTATGAAACTACAAACACACTCCAAACTGCAAGGGCACATAGTGTATAAAAATATGCACGAGGCATCTTACTAATGTTATCTACTTCTTTGAGTGCCATAACCATGACACACAAAAGAAATGCTAGCGCTACGTCACCACCAAGAAACACTGCAAGAAGATATACAGGACCTATTACGAGCCAGGACAGGTAACGTTTACCGATGTTTCCTGACCACAAGCCAGCAAGACGACCCTTATTTAGTGCGATGATAAGAAAAAAACCTATTGCATACAAAGCAAGTGTTCTCCAGACAACAGGCCAAAATAATGGATTGTTTAGGGGGTTGAGAATCCAAGAAGGATCATTCATGCTACAAGCTCCTTGCGCGTAATCATATATCGCTGAGCAAGAGTGATTAACGTCCCTAGAAGTACCGCCCACAATAACACGTCTCCCCACACGTAGTCGCGAGTCATAAGAATCATGACTGCCATAAGGCCTAATAGTATCATGCGATCAGCTTTTCCCATGAGTCCCCCATACTGACGACTTCCTCCTGCGGCCTTACTGAGAATGCTCAAGTAGCTTGTAAGAAGAATCGCAACAGTTGTTAGGGTGCCTAACCACGTGGTAGTGAAGGAGGCAAAGGTGAGTCCAAGAAAGAGCGCTGCATCAGAGATACGATCAAAGAATTCATTGAGTACTTCGCCGAACTCTTTATGAGGCGTTCTTAATGCTCGTGCAACCATCCCATCAAGAGCATTACACGCAGTACGAAAAAAAGCCATGAAAGGAATGTACACAAGCATCCACACATATTGCTGAGAAAAAAATATTGCAGCAGAACCAATCAATGAAATAACTAATCCTGCAGCATTGATATATGTCGGATGGACACGAAGACGAATCAGAAGGTGGGCAACGGGAGCGAGTAGTCTCTGAAAATGAGGCTTGATACTATACACTCCCATCCTTGCACTGTGTTTACAGGTTTTAAAAAGGTAGCGATTTACGTGTATCAATGTCTCAAACACTAACCTAGTGTAAGGCAGTTTAAACCCAATGCATAACGCGTTACGCTTTATCAGTATTACTTTGAATGGCGTCGGTTTTAAATAGTACGTATTGAACCTATTGTGGTTATGAGAGCAAAAATTATCGCCATGCTCATACTGGCTTGTGCACTCGCCCCATTGGCGTTTGCAGCAGAAATAGACTTTTTCTGGGATCCCAGCTGTCCGTTCTGTGATCAACAAAAAGAATGGCTTGTGGAGATTCAACAAGAATACGATGTTACGATACGCTCGTACACCGTACGAAACCAGGAAAATAGAGATCGCTTATTGCTTCTCATGGACGAGCACGAAGTGCCCGAGAGAGACCGCGGACGCGTACCCATGACCTTTATCTCAGGGGAATACTTCATAGGATTTAGCCCAGGGATCGCGCAAGACATGGAAGCACTCCTGCAAGGAAACGAGCGTCCTGCGCGAGAAGGAAACTTCATAGACGTACCGCTACTCGGAGAAATAAACCTTGCAGCCTACAGCCTGCCAGTACTCGCAATAGTGCTCGGGTTCGTAGATGGATTTAACGTGTGCAGCATTGGAGCGCTCATATTTATCCTCAGCATCGTCATTGGCCTCGGAAGTAGAAGCAGAATAATTATCGTAGGAAGCGTGTTTATCCTCGCAGTCGTAGCCGCGTACTGGGTGCTTATCTTCTTGTGGTATCAATTCTTCACCGTCCTCCAACAATACTTTACCTTTGTCAACCTCCTGGTAGCGCTCATAGCACTAGGAGGAGGCGTGTACTACTTCATACAATTCTTACGCTTTAGAAAATACGGACCCACGTGCGACACATCAGGAGGGAGTATACTGCAAAAAGCTCGCAAAGGAGTCCGAGATATCGTGCAAAATCCAGCGAGCACTCTAGGACTTATAGGAGCAGTATTTGGCTTTGCAGTGCTCGTAACACTCATAGAATTTCCCTGCTCAGCAGGGATACCAGCAGCATTCACCGGAGTACTCGCGCTAGCAGAATTGCCAACACTGACGTATCTGTGGTACATCACCCTCTACACCATCTTTTACATGCTCGTAGAACTCGTAGTGTTCATCACGGCAGTTGTGTCATCAAAACTCTGGCTTGCAAACGAAAAATTCGTGACATGGAGCACCTTCGTAGGATCAATGGTGCTCCTCGGACTAGGAATCTACTACTTGCTCATGGTAGATCTTATCGATATTGTACTTCGCGTAGTTGCAGTGTTGTACTACTATTTACTATTCTTCATGTAACGCCACTTCTTGCGCCACACGAACACTCGACCGCACTGTGCGCAATGCTTTGCTTGCTTTACGCGGCCACGGTCAATCACGGAAAACATATCATCACTCATGCGCAGAAAGGAGAATTCTTCTTTTAGTAGTGTTTGCTTAACCTCACACTTCAAGGGCAGGTTTAAAAAATACAGTATCCTGCCTCTGGGCATGAAATTATACTTACTTATCATCATGACCGCACTCTTTATTGTGGGGTGCGCAACAGTTGACACGCCACCGACCCTTCCTGCAGAGGCGCCATTAGAAGAGGATACGACAGAACCTGCGCCAACACCAGAAGAAGAACGTCCTGAACCACTAGAGCAAGCAGTAGAGGAGGAACCTACACAACAAGAAACTGCTGAAGACGTGCCCGCACAAGAAACATTCTTAGGAATCACACGCGAACAAATCGCAGAGCACAACACAAGGCAAAGCTGCTGGGTAGCCTACCAAGGACAAGTCTATGATCTTACTGCATGGATTAGGCAACACCCAGGAGGTGCTGGGGCGATTGCTCCGTATTGCGGCACGGTAGAAGAGTTTGAGCAAGCATACGACCGCAGACACGGCGCTCGCGACGACGGACTGCTTCGCACAGAGCCTATGGGTCCATTTGCAGGATAATCAAGGCGAGAGACGATACAACCCGCCACCGTCAGTAAGAACGTACATGTACCCCTCAGGTCCTTGCATTACGTCCCGAATACGCCACCCGCGATCAGCAAGCAACGGTTCATTCTCGGAAACCACACCATTCTCAACAGAAAAGTGCGCTAAATACCGCTTTGCCAGGCCACCCACAAACAAGTCTCCTTGCCAGTGAGGAAATACATCACCAGAATAAAATGTCATACCAGCCGGAGGAAATCCTCCGCTACCACACTCCCAATAAAACACAGGATTCACAATGTCATCTCGCTCATGAGCAAACCCTCCAATAGGCCTTCCTAAGACATATGTACACCCATAATGAACGATAGGCCAACCATAATTACCGCCAGCTTCTAGCACACTAATCTCATCACCATCTTGCTCGCCATGATCACTAATCCAGATTTCTTGTGTATCAGGATGAAGGGTCATCCCTTGAACATTACGATGGCCAAACGTATAGATACTATCAACCACATCAGGGTTGCCAACAAATGGATTGTCTTGAGGAATGCTCCCATTGCGATACATACGGATAATTGATCCAAGAGTGTTTGACGTGTCCTGAGAGACATGATCAGGACCAAAGTTCTTTTCACCTCGATCACCAGTACTCAAGAACACGTAGTCATCAACCACCAAGACGCGAGAACCAAAGTGCGCGCCACCCGACAGCGCAGGAGATGCGCGATACAAGACCTCAAGTTCCTCAAGATGCGTGTCAACAAGGCGCGCACGAGCAAGATGCGTGGTCACGCCACCATCATACGAAGCACTATACGTAAGATACACCCAATTATCGACCAGGGCGACGTCAAGTAACCCTCCCTGACCTGACGAGACCACTTGCGGTACGCCCCGAATATCAGTGATGGCTCCGGACTGAAGGTCTACAAATGAGAGAACACCACTTTTTTGGGTGACAATGAGTGTCGTCTCATCAAGAAAGTCCATGCCCCAAGGAGATGATAGTGACTCCGTGATTGTCGTGACCTGAAAAGAATCAGTATCCACAGGTTGAGTTACGCAACCAACAACAACACATGCCAAACATAATGTAATCATGCTCATTCTCATACGTCTCGCAAGTACCTGCTACTATAAGAGTGTTTATGTGCTTTTGATGCAACGTCAGTCAAAAGCCCTGAGTGTATCTTCGTCAGAGTATCGTTGATAGGAATCCCACAATGTTCTTTGAAAGTCTCTGAGTTCATCAACCGTGGCTAACCCTGCAGCCAGTCCAGAGAACTGCATGTCCTGGTGTCGCTCCATCTTTTGTATTAACTCAGAGACAAGTGCATCAATAGTTTGGAGGAGCTGCTCATACTCTTCTAATTCATCAAAATAGATATCAGGATATACTACATCAGGATCAAGTACTATCTGAACATACTGCTGATCAAGCGATCCTTCGTAATATGCGGCAGTAATAGTGTATTGAAGAAACTCAATATAATCAGATTTTATATCTGATTCAACTTGTAGCTGATGTACGTCTGCAGAAGTACAACCGCTTAGTCCACCTACCAAAAGCACTGTGAGAACAAGAAGCATACGCATTTCCATATCCACATACTTTCTTACGGTATATATACAGTTTTACTGCTTAGAACATGAAAGCACCTTTCGCTGACACAACTCCCGAAACCCCAAAACACCATGCTCGACGCCCACTCCTGAGTGTTTTCTTCCGCCAAACGGATTGCTAGGGTGCCAACGACTCGCAGAGTTAATCTCCACGCCGCCCGCCTGGATTTGTGAGGCGATACGCAGCGCTCGATCATGATCACGACAGAGTACTCTTGCCCCAAGACCGTAGATGGTGTCATTGGCGAGAGCAACCGCCTGCTCTTCAGAAGAAAACGAGATGACTGGAAGAGCTG
>SKXU01000013.1 GCA_007128245.1 Candidatus Woesearchaeota archaeon | reverse complement strand
GCCTGCGCTTTGGAGTTGTTCGTACATTGCTTCTTCGTGCTCAAGCGTTTCTTGCGCGGTTGATCGTTTGGTGACGCGTCTTCCGCTCAGTCGTTCTACGAGTGGCCGCACGGTGTTCATCACGAGGTGTCCTGGTATGCGGGGTACTTTTACGTGCAGGCGCTCACCAGTATATTCTAGTTGTGCGTGGTATGCGGTGTTGAACGCTTCTTCTGCTGTTGGGTTGGTGCTTGTGGCGTCCAGTGCTTGTGCTCGTGCCCATCTTCCAAGTCGTTTAATTTTTTCTATGGCTTGGCGTGCTTGCTCTGGATTGGTTGCGTGGAACTTCATGGCTGTATGTACTACGTTGAAATACATAAATGTTGCTACTTTAGAATGATTACTCTTTCATCCAGTCGTGTCGGTCGAATTCGTGCTCAACGTTACCTAGGTGCTCAAGTGTGAGCTGTCTTGGCGGGTAATCCAGTCCTCGGTGTGCTCTGCGCAGTACTTCAACGAGTTTTGAGAGGCTGCGAGTGATGTTTTGCATATTCATCTCTTGTTCTGAGCCAATCGTGCTTGCGCGATTAATCGCTTCTCGCAAGCGCTCACGCACCTGCCCCATGCGCGTCATAGCAGCTTCTTCTCGGCGTTGCATCATGGACAGATATCCTTCGTATTGCTTTTGATAGCGCTCCTTGTTTTCTTGCGTGACGACATGCACGTGTTGTTCCATTCTGATGTATTCCTCAAATGGGATGGGTGCTGACGCATCAAGTTCTTTGCGTGCTTCCTCGAGGTGTTTGAGCTGTTTTTTTACTTCATCAAGTGCTTCCTCGAGTTTTTTGAGGTGTATCGGTGCTTCTCGCACGCGTCCAAGGTCTGTTTCAAAGCGCATGGTCATGCAAGAGTACTTGGGTACTTTAAATCTTACGCCAGTTATTATAAGAAAAGACGTTTTTCCCGTTGTATGGCCTCAAATAGGGTGCTCGGTGCACGCATTGACGGGACGTATATTGATTCCAAGCAAGATCCAACTTCGCTGTATGTGGTGTATCGCAACCTCTTTTTGCAAGAGGGAGGAAGTTGTGAGGCTATTAGGTCGTCATTAGAACTTGTGCGTGGACTGGCTGGGGCTCATGAGGGAGACTTTTCTGGCAAGCCCTTTCGAGATGAAGACATCATCTATCATATACGGTTATTTCAGAAGCGACCTACGCAGGGTACGTATGTACGTGACGTAAGTCCGTTTGCAACAGTGAACATGTTATTTCCGGCCGCAGACATTCTCAGGACTGGTGATCTCTCAACTCGCCCCAGCGTCTGGGCAGACACAACTGTTGAGGATATTGTGCGCCCTGCAGTTTACCGCATAACGGCGCAGATGCTGTGCTTACAGTAACAATGTTTTTATGTGGGGACTGTCTCATCTCTAGTATGCATCCTACTCCTGACAACAAGAAACTCGTTGAACAATTTGGTGCACAGCCACTCTCATCGCTCAAAACGCTTCCTGCGCACCCGTCGTTTCATAACGGGTTGCTCTACTCACACAGAGACTTTGACGCATTCTACAAAGCAGCACAACAAGGCAAGCGAGTCGCTATCGTCACAGGAGTGAATGCTTCAGGAACCCTGCATCTTGGTCACAAAGCAGTGTTTGATACGGTGCGCTTTTTTCAAGACTCTTTTGACGCAGAAATTTATATTCCTATCAGTGATGATGAAAGTTATGTCTCGGGGAAAGTGGATTCGCAAGAAGAAGCCTTAAAGAACTCGTTGCGTCTTGCGCGAGAGCTTCTTGCGTACGGATTTCATCCTGATAAAACAGTGTTTATTATTGATCAGATCTACACGAACATTTACAACCTCGCGTTTTTGCTCTCAAAAAAGATTACGCAGTCAGTCGTCAAAGCAACGTACGGCTACTCTGGGGAAGACAATATTGGCTTGCAATTTTATCCTGCAGTGCAGTCTGCTCACGTATTGTTTCCGCAGCACGCACACAACGTGCAGCACGTACTCGTGCCTATTGGTCCTGATGAAGACGCACACCTACGTGTTGCGCGAGACGTCGCTCCAAGGGCCGGCCTTGCAAAACCTGCAGTGCTGCATGCATCGTTCTTACCTGGTACTGACGGTCAGAAGATGTCGAAATCAAAGAATAATGCTATTTTCTTGTCTGACTCAGAAAAAGTGATTCGTAAAAAAATTATGTCGTCGTTTTCTGGTGGTCAAGTAACTGTTGAGGAGCACCGAGAAAAAGGGGGCGATCCTGATGTTGATGTTGCGTGTCAGTATCTCAAAGCGTTTTATCTCTCCACAGAAGATGCTGATGGATTGTTTGCGCAGTACCGCAGCGGAGAGATTCTTTCGGGAGAAGTAAAGAAGCTGCTTGCAGATTATGTGGTGGCAGAATTGTTGTCGTTTCAAGAGCGAGTGGCACGTATTGATGATAACACGTTGCGCTCATGTGTTTTGCAGAATACTAATCAAGGCTCTTGAAGACTTGACGGGTGTTGGAGAATAACTCGCTTGTGCCGCTCGTCATACTTTTGTGCGCTGCTGCGTGCACCTGTTTGAGAAGGGACAATCGTGTGCGCATACGGAGTGGTCCGATAAATACGAGGACGCCTGTGCTGTCTGCTGGTTTTTTTGCTGGCTCGATAGTGTACAGGCCTGCTGCGTACTGGAAGAGTCGGTATCCGTGTGGTGTTCGCACAATTCCTTTTGCGCGCGCAACGTCTGATGGAAGGTGAGAGAGGAGTTTTTCGAGTTCTGGTAAGCGAACGATTTTTTTTGTGTGAAGCGTTAATGAGCTTGTTTCGTGTCTGTGTACGCGGCGAGCTTTTTTTCTTCCTTCAAGCTGTGGCGCAGGCGCGTTCAGCAGGGTGGTGGTTGAGAGTGCTCCGTGCTTGGTTGCGCACACGTGTGTGTGCTCGTTGAGTGCGTGCACTTCTGCTTTGAGTTGTTCGAGCACGTCAGCTCCTACGAGGTCTTGTTTGTTAATAATCACGAGGCTTGAGAGTTTGATTTGTCTTTTGCTCACATCTCCGAGGGTTCGCTTCTTGTCGTATTGGTATGCGTCAAGTACTGTTACAACGCTTTTGATTGGTGTGTGTGTTTCTGCAATAATATCAAGGAGGGGTTCTGGTTCTGCAACTCCTGTGGTTTCCACTAATATCACGTCAGGGTTGTGCAACGTCTTAAGTTGTTCAATTTGCTGCTTTAAATCTCGTCCGCGCGTGCAGCAGATACAGCCGTTCTCAAGTTCTTTCACTGTGTATTTTTTGTTGTCAATGATTTTTCCGTCTATGCCTGCGGCTGCGTACTCGTTGATGATGACTGCAGTCCTCATAGCCTCAGGTAGGTGTGCGAGTACGTGACGCAAGGTCGTAGTTTTTCCTGATCCCAGGTATCCTGTGAGAATGATGAGTTCCGTCATCCGTAGTACGCCCTTGCTGTGTTTCTATCGTTTTTGTCAATCAGTAGTGCGTCAGCCCACAGTACGAACACAAGGAGCATCAGCATGTACGGTCCTGCCATAAAGATTGCTCCTAAAAACAGCAGCACCGCTCCTGCGAGCTTTATTTGACAGCTTGGACAGTGTAGGCTGTGTGAGACGAGCTTTACCACTCTCCATCCCATGTAGAGTCCTGTCAGGAGGATGAGTGCTTGCGCGACTGTTTGTTGCGCGACAAAAATAATTATTGTAAGTATCCCGTACACAATCAATTTCCACTTAGGTATTTGTGACCAGTAACTAGTTGTCATACTCCAGCGGAACGATTATTATTTTATATACCTTGTGTTAATAACAAGCTTTTTATGTGCTGCGTGCCGGTATTGTCTGATGCGAACTCTTATCTTGCTCTTACTCGTGCTCCCGGTGGTTTTTGCAGTGCCCTCCTCAGTCACTGATCTTTCCGCGACGCGCGCAGGAGACAGAATCGTTTTGTCTTGGACTGCGAGTCTATCTGAAGGACAACCTGTTGACGGATACTTTTTTCGCTACAGCGCATCTGCGTCTGATATTCAGTCCTGGGGCGGTGCGCAGTCTCTTCCGGGAAACTGTCCACAGATTACAGGAGTATCGTCAGGAACCCAATCATGTAGCGTGAGCGCAGCAGATATTGGTGACATCTCCTCTCAATGGTATTTTCGTCTTACGCCGTACGTCGTGCAAGAAGGTGAAAATGTGTTCGCGCCCAGTCTGAGCAACGTAGCATCGGTTGCTTCTTCCGCAGAGCTTCTGGCAGGTGATGTTCTTAACAGAGGTGTTATTGACGTGCAGACCCTCTCATTTGTGGTCTCACGCCTTGGCGCGCGGCAGTCAGAACCCGATTTTGATGCGCGCGCAGACCTAAATGGTGACGGGGTGATTGATGTGCTTGACGTGGTGGCTGTCGCAAGAGACTTTGGACGGACGTTCTCTGCTGTCACCCTCACATTCACTGCTACACAGACAACAGTGCTTTTTGGCGAGAGCGTCACGCTCGATTGGTCGTCGCAAAATGCGGACTCCTGCACTGCTTCCGGCGCGTGGAGTGGTCCGCAATCCCTTCAAGGATCTCAAGTAATTACTCCGCAAACAACTGGCGTGTATACGTTGACGTGTGAAGGCCAGCAGCAAGTAACGCGGCACATAACAATTGCTGTAGTTGATCAGCTCGACACGCTCCCTCCTGAGCCGCAGCACATTATTTTTCAAGAAGACTTTGAAGCAGGACATCTTAATCAGTTCGTTGATGGTCGACAAGATCCGTACACGATTATAACTGATCCTTCGCGCGCATTTGAGGGACAGCGCTACTTGCAGTATCAACACCCTCCAGGAGTGGGAGATCCTGGTCACATGTCGGCATTTTATATGCCTGGGTACGACGAGGTATTTTTTCGATACAGACTGTACTTTGAAGAGGATTGGCTTGGGAGCGGAAAGCTCGTAGGGTTATATGGTTCTCGCACTGATAATCAGTGGTCGTCTTTTGGCCGCGCAAATCAATGCGCTCAAGGAGATGACTTTTTCAACGCCATCATGGTGATGGGAGAAGTGGGGGTATCGCACCCAGGGTTTTATCTGTATCACGCAGACATGGACCAAACACCTGGATGTTATGGGGATGTCAATATTGCTGGCACGTGGTATGATGAGTCGTTTGTCTTTCAGCGCGGACAATGGTATACTGTCACGTTCTTAGTGCGGTTAAACGAACCTGGTATTCCCGATGGACTTATGCGGCTGTGGGTGGACGACGCTCTCGTTGGTGAGTGGCAAGATATTCGCTTCAGAACCACTCCTGAATTACGTCTAAATGTGGTCATGCTGCAAGCGTCGGGGAGTGTGCAACAAGTGTCCACTGCGCGCATAGACGATATCATTGTCGCGCGACCATAACCATTATATAGTGCTCAAACGGGTGCTCTGTCATGACGCAGTCCACGCATCGAAATATACGTATTGTGGCTGCATGTTGTTCTTTACTCTTGTTGGCACCAATCCTTGGTGATGTTACGGGGGATGGAAGCGTAGGAGTGGACGATTTACTTGCTATTGTTACTCTTCTTGGAAGTACTCAAGGAGATGATGAGTATGTTTTGGCTGCGGACGTAAACCAAGATGGTGTGATTGACTTGTTTGACCTCATTATTGCTGCAAGAAACTTCGGACAGACTAGCGACGCATTCACTGTCGAGCTCCTCGCTCCTTTACTCTCAACGTCGTTGCATGCAAGCACGAATAATCATGTGTACATCGTGCGCACAAATAGCCCTGCAACGTGCAGGCTTGCGAATCAAGACCTTCCATACGCTCAGATGTCAGCACAATTTTATACGTGGCCGGGAGGGCTCTATCATGGTCGAGACTCATCGCCCATTGGTGCGGGTCAGTTACGCACAACCTATATTCGCTGCCTCTCATCGGGCGCAGAGGGTGGTGTGGTGGCTTCATATAGTGTGGCTGCTGAGTCTCCTGCGGTAAGCTTTCCTAATGAACCGCCAGAGTTCGTGCAGATAGCGAATACTGACTGGTCCTCTCTGGCCAACGGTTGGGCAATAAATTATCGAAACACGGAGTATGGCTCTGTGTATCTCGTGGAAGACCATGCCGAACCCATCAGCCCTGGCTCTGCTTTAGCTATTTTTTACGAAGAAGGATTTCCTGACGGTTTCGGACCGGCAGCGGTGTTTCATGCTCTGGGGGTCTCTGAAGTGTTTATTGGCATGTCCTTGCGATTTGATGACGATTTTGCATGGCACGCCATGGGAGTAAAGATGAATTTGCTTGCACTGGGTCCGGGCGGCTGGCACACGCTTGGCGGAGGAGGGTTTGGCGGCCCAACTGGTGTTCCACCGGATATCTCTTTGGGTTCTCGAGGGCTATCGTGGGATCCGGAAGTGCTTCCGTTTAACATACAGACTCCCGAGTATGGTCCGTACGATTGGATTATCGCAGAGTGGCATGTGCGCCTAAACACTCCTGGTCAGGCAGATGGTGTTGCTCGGATGTGGATTAATGGCGAACTAGTTACTGAGAACACACAAGCAGTATTTCCTGCGGATACAATCGTGCAGTTTGAGCACTCTGGAACGTGGGGCGGTGGAGGAAGTGCGGTCACACAAGACCAAGCATGGTATGTTGGGCACACATACATGAGCGTTCCCTCATAATGCGTATCTCCACGCATGCCAGTCCAAACAGAACTTTTATATACGTAAACTACCGGTACATGAGTAGTCAACAGACACGTAGACTTTTTTCTGCAAGCAATAGCTTTATAAATAATTCACAATTCGCATCCTAATATGATGATGGGCTGGGATGTACGTGCAACACAACACTTCCTACGCATCAATGTGCCCTGGTAGTGTAGTGGCCTAGCATGGTGCCCTGTCGAGGCACCGACCCGGGTTCAAATCCCGGCCAGGGCGTCTTCGGGCTCGTAGCTCAGTCTGGAACGCAACTGTGCGTGGACACTAGAGCATTCGCCTTTTAAGCGAGTGGTCGGGGGTTCAAATCCCTCCGGGCCCATCAGCAGGCACATCATGGTTACAAAGACTACCCCCAAAAAATCGGCGAAAACAACGAAGAAAGCGGTCAAGGTCGCAAAAAAAGCGGCAAAAAAGGTCAAAGAACCAACCTTTGAATTTAACATCCAAGACCACGCTCTTGTTCCTAAGCACGAGATTCTTAGCGAAGAAGAAATCCCTGCTTTTTTTGAAACATATGATGTGCAGCCAACAAACCTTCCTACTATCTACATTCATGACGCAGCACTGAAGGGCTTGAATGCGAAGATTGGAGATATTATTAGAATTACTCGCTCATCACACACTGCTGGCACGAGCATTTTTTACCGGAGGGTTGCATATGAATAATCGCACAGAAGCACTGATCAGGAACTATTTCACCGAGCACAGCTTTGTACAATCAGATATTGAGAGCTTTAACGCCTTTATTGAACGAGAACTACAAGCGATTGTTGAGGAGAACAAAGAGGTTGAGCCAACAATTATTCCTGCCAACATTGAGGAGTTCAAGATTCGACTAGACAAGATCTGGGTGACCAAGCCTGAAATCACAGAAGCTGACGGTTCGCGAAGACAGCTCTTCCCAACAGAAGCTCGCCTGAGAAAAATTAGTTATGCAGCGCCTATCTTCATTGAGATTTCAGCGCACATTAATGGTATTCAGCGAGAATCGTTTAAGACGCAGATTGGTAACATGCCTATCATGCTCAAATCAAAGTACTGCCACCTTAATGGCTTAACAAGAGAAGAACTCATCAAGAAAGGAGAAGACCCTGACGACGTCGGAGGATACTTTATTGTGAACGGCACAGAAAAGGTGCTCATCAAAATTGAGGACTTGGCAGCAAATATCTTTAATGTAGAAAAAGCTTCAACAGGTATTTCTGAGTACGTAGGAAAAATCTTCTCTGAGAAAGGATCGTATAAGATTCCGCACACGATTGAAAAGCTCAAAGACGGAATATTCTATCTTACG
>SKXU01000049.1 GCA_007128245.1 Candidatus Woesearchaeota archaeon | reverse complement strand
GCGTCTGCGCGCGTGTTAAGGTGTCGTCGTACGTGCTCAACAGTTGCGCTCTTAAACGATTGCAGGTATTCTGTCGCTTTTGCGTGTAGCGCTTTAAGCGTTGCGTCTTTGACGCGCCACTCACCAGTTACTTGTTTTACGACGAGTTCTGAGTCAAGATATGCGGTGAGGTGGGTGACGTGGTGTTTTCTTGCGATTGCAAGGCCTGCGATGAGGGCTGAGTATTCTGCGATGTTGTTGGTGCCGTGGCCTGCGGGAACGGCTTTTTCTATCTTCTCTCCTGTTTCAAGCTCAAGTACGATTCCCAGTCCCATCGGTCCAGGGTTTCCCAGACACGCGCCGTCTGTGTGGAGGGTTGCTTTCACAAGAATAGTTCCTTGATGACGTTTTTTCCAATGTCGTGCGTGATGAGCTCATACGCGTCTTGTGGCGTCAGCCATCGGCCTTCAGTTATTTCTTCGTCTTCTGGTGTGATGGTGGGCGTCCCTTGTATATGTGTGAGGTAGAGCGTGACGTGTTGCTGTCTTCCGTCAGGAAGCATATATTGTAAACTTCCGCTCTCCTCAAAAGGCGGTCTGATGTGCAGACCTGTTTCTTCACGTATTTCTCGCACCAATGCAACAGTATGCTCTTCTCCATCGGTTCCTCCTACTGGAAACCCCCAGAAGGGTGTGATGGGTGTTCCGTCGCTTGCAGCTACTTTGTATACAAGCAATATCTTTCCTTCACTAAGGAGGATTCCTCCGACTGCTTCTCGTTTTTTTATTTCTCGTCAGGGCGCAAGGTGGGGAATAAGATGACGTCTCGTATGCTCTCGTTTCCTGTCAGCAGCATGACTACGCGGTCTATTCCTATGCCTATTCCTCCTGTTGGTGGCATGCCGTACTCCATTGCTTCAAGAAAGTCCTCGTCCATGGGGTGTGCTTCGTCGTCTCCTTTTTTTGCGTCTTCAGCTTGTTTTTCAAATCGCATGCGTTGGTCTCTTGGGTCTGAGAGTTCTGAGTACGCATTTGCTATTTCCCATCCGTTGATAAAGAGTTCAAATCGTTCTACGTAGCGGTCGTCTTTGCGATGTTTTTTGGTCAGGGGACTTGTTTCCCATGGGTAGTCGATAATAAATGTCGGTTGGATCAGTTGTTTTTCTGCGTATTCTTCAAAGAGTGCGAGTACTGCGTGTCCCCATGTTTGTTGTGGGACATCTATTTTTCTGTTTCTGCACTCAAGCAGTATTTCTCTCTCGTCCATCCTCTCGACATCAAGTTTTGCGTATTCTTTGATGGCATCTACCATTTTGAGTCGTCGAAATGGTGGTTTCATTTGTATGGTGTCCTCTCCGAATGTGAAGAAGAGTTTTCCGTGGACTGCTTGCGTCATCCTCGCCAGCAGTTCTTCTGCTTGTGCCATCATGGTGTTGTAGTCAGCGTATGCTTGGTACCATTCTACCATTGTGAACTCGGGATTGTGTGTGGTGTCTATTCCTTCGTTACGAAAGTTTCTACATACCTCATATACTTTTTCTAGCCCTCCTACGATGAGTCGTTTGAGGTACAGCTCGTCTGATATTCGTAGGTACAGTTGCATGTCAAGGGCGTTGTGGTGTGTGATAAACGGCCTAGCAGCTGCTCCTCCATACATGGGTTGGAGTATTGGCGTGTCTACTTCTATGAATCCTTGGTTGTCAAGAAAGCTGCGTAATTCACGAATGATTCGTGCTCGGTGCATAAATGTTTGCTTACTTTCTTCGTTGTAGAGGAGGTCAAGATAGCGTTTTCTGTATCTTAGCTCCGTATCTTTTACTCCGTGATACTTTTCTGGCATGGGTTTAAGCCCTTTTGCGAGGAGTTCATAGTTGTCTGCCTTTACGGTTATCTCGCCTGTTTTTGTTCTAAAGACTGCTCCTCGTACGCCAACGATATCTCCCATTTCGATGTGTTTGAGGAGTTCGAATTGTTGTGTGTCGTTGTGTGAGAAGAGTACTTGTATTCTTCCTGTGCGGTCTTGGAGTTGTGCAAACACGAGTTTTCCCATGCTTCTGTGCAGCATGATTCTTCCTGCGACGCTTACGTGCTCGTCGCTGGGTGCTTGTCCGATCTTCTCGTATTCGCGCTTGACATCTTTTGTGTGATGGGTTGTTTCGTAGCGGTGTGGAAATGCGTTTACACCTGCTTGTTCGAGCGCTGAGAGCTTTTCGTATCGGTCCTGGGTGATTTTTTCCTCCATGCTGTGCCGAAGTGTGCGATGTTATAAAAATGCTCTCACTGGACGCACTGGACATGTACGCAAGCAGCGTTTATAAGAGCCGCAGCGATTACCGTGCTATGATATCTGAATCTCGTCAAGAACAGTCCTCGTCCACTCAGCCGCTCCTTGTTGATAAAGCCTTTTTTGGCAAGGACAATTGTTTGTCTTTGCAGGTAAAAAAGGATGCGTGCTTTATGAAGTGGGGTCGCAAAGCAGGTTCCTCGTGGGAGTGGAAGACCGTAAAGTTTTCTGATGTTGAACTTGGCGAATTGCTCGCTCTTGTTGATGGAACTGTTTCAGAAGCAAAGTTTTTTCATTCCTTTGGCGATGACAAGACGCAGTTGTGGTTTACGCGCAAAGACAACTCGCTTATTTGCAAAGCAGGGGATTTCACGAAGGGTCTCTCGCTTGGTGAGATGCGTGTGTTTGGCGTGTTGTTACGTCATAGCGTGTGGATGATGAACCTCGCGTAATGATTATAAACAACCATGCATTTCTTGCTCTATGATTATCGAGTTTAGTTTGCTTACCGTGATGATTATCATCGTGGTGCTCGTAGCAATTTTTTTGCGCAAGCTCTTAGTCCTTGCTATTAACAGTGTCATCGGTTTTTTTGCGTTGTTTGCTGCGAAACTGCTCCTTCCTGATCTCGCAATTAATTTCTGGTCTATTATCATCACCGCCATTGGCGGCATCATTGGATTTATTGCGGTGATCGTGCTTCACTTGTTTGGCGTCGCGTTCTAATGCGCCTCTCAAAGCCCATGACGTGGTTTCTTATCGCATTCATATGTATCACCCTCACATTAGCGGTTATAGGGTGGGTGTCTTGGCTGTTTTTCTGGCTGATTGCTATCGTGTTATATGTTGTTGCGAAGAGTGCTCAGCGCCACTGAATCTCTGGTAGTCGCTCTTTGAGCAGTCGCACAAGCTCGTCAGGGTACTGTTTGGGTATTGTTCCTGTTAATAACTCTGAGAGCCAGTTGATGTATCGTTGAGGATATCCTTCTCGCTCTCCCTCAATCAGGCGCTGCGTTTCGTACACGAACTCTGCTGGCATCCCTGTTTTTCTCGCGACAAGGTAGAGTTGTTCTTTGAGCGCAAGCTTTTGGTCTTGCTCGCTACTTTCTTGCGCGAGTTCTTCTTCTTGCCAGTGTGTTTGGTATGAGAAGTCTTCTGGTGTGACGAGTTCATGCACCTGTTGCTTATGTTTTCCAAGCGCTATTTTTGCAAGGACTTCTTGGTGGAGTCTGCGCAGGAATTCTTGTCGCTCCTCAACGCGCATCACGTCCGCGTATCCTTGCAGTACGAGGCTGAACGCGAAGGGGCTGGGAAGTTGTGTGTGCTCTTCAGTGACTTTGATACGTCCTGTTTGTATGCGCTCAAGAATTGCTTGTGCGTGTGTAAAGTCCATCTTGTCTTCAAGCACTTCTCGCACTGCTTCTTGGTATATCGGAAAACGTTCTGGCAAGCGCTTTACTGCGCTCATGAGTATTCTGCTGGATACTTGTTGTTTGCCAACGCTTTTTTTGTGTCCTTTGTAGTTGCGCAGGATCATCAGGCCTCGTCCTGCGCAGTGGCGAAAGCGTCTTGTGAGTACTTCGCTTTTCTCTAGTGCTCGGTTCATGACTTCTCGCAGCTCTTCTGGTTTGAGTGCTACAAGGGCTCGTTTTGCTTGGAGCGGTCGTTGGTGGCGAAAATAAAATCCGTTGTCAGTAATCCCTACTTCTATATCTCCTGAACCCATTTTTTGGGCTGCGAACGCGACTGCTCTGCTCAGGACGTCATTAACGCGCCGTCCAAATACGGTGTGGAAGATGGTGTATGTGTGGTGTTTTTCTGTGAAGTACTCAATCACGATGTGTTCGTGATGCGGTATTGTTGAGAAGAGATGTTGTTGTTTTGCGTATTCGTAGATGCTAGTTGCTGCGTCTTGGTCTACGGGAAGGTAGCTTGTAATCCACTCGAGCACTTCTTGCGTGCTTTTTTCTTGTTCAAAGAGTTCTCGTACATATTTTCTTAGGTGTTGTACGTGCACTGCGAGGTCGTAGCTGAGCGGGAGCATTTCTGAAAACCAGCTTGGCACGGTCGGTTTTTTTCCGTGCGCTGCACGTACTTGCGCAGTCATTCCTCGCGAATACTTAAACTCGTACACGTCTCCTCCGAGCACGAACACGTCTCCTTTTTTGAGGCTTTCAAGGAAGGGTTCTGAGATGCTTCCTATCGCTGCCTCTCCTATTTTTACGATGACAGTTGTTTGGTCAGGGATGGTTCCTACGTTTGTTTGATACAGTACGCGCGCCATTTTTCCTTTGCGCCCAATAGTGCCTGTGTCTTTGTCATACCAGATCTTTGCGTACACGTGTCGCTCTTCAAGGCTTGCGTGCTCACCAGCAAGGTATTCTACTGTTTCTCTGAGTTGTTTGCGCGTGAGGGAGCGGTAAGGGTGTGCGCGCGTGATCGTGGCGTACAGGTCTTGGAGTGTTGTTTGTTGCATGATTGCGTGTGCATAGACTTCTTGTGCGAGTACGTCAAGACAGTTTTCTGGGATGTGTATGGTGTCGATGTGCTTTTCGAGCGCGTGCTTGGCAAGGACTGCGCACTCAACCAAGTCATCTCTGTCGAGCACGATTATCCGTCCTTTTGCTGTGGCGTGTAGTTTGTGTCCTGATCGTCCTATGCGTTGTAGTGCTCGCGCAACGCTTTTGGGGCTTCCGAGTAAGACGACAAGGTCTACGTAGCCAATGTCTATTCCGAGCTCAAGGCTTGTTGATGACACCACGCATTTGAGCGTGCCATCGCGCAGGCGCTCTTCTACTGCGAGCCGGTGTTCTTTTGAGAGGCTTCCGTGGTGGGCTGCGATGCTTGTGCGCACATCTCCTGTCTCGTCACTCTCATCAGTTATTGCTGCGACGTCATCACTGTATTGTGTAGGGTAGCGTTCTTTGAGGTTGTGTACTACCCGCTCAGTCGCTGCGCGGGTGTTGGTGAAGATAAGTGTTGTTTGGTGTGCTCCAATGAGCTTGTTGAGGAGTTCGTACTGTGCGTCCGTGAGTTGTTGGTGTGTTGCGCTCATCACGTTCGGTACTGGGCTGAGTACTTGGATATCGAGTTCTTTCGTGTATTGCACGTCCACCACGTCACACGGCCTGTCTCCTGCGAGAAAGCGCCCTACTTCTTGTAGTGGTGCAACGGTTGCTGAGAGTCCTATGCGTGTGTACTCCGTGTGCTGTGAGAGTCTTTCGAGGACGAGTGCGAGGTGTGTTCCTCGTTTATTGTCTGCAAGCGCGTGTATCTCATCAATAATCATCCAGTCAATGCCGTGCAGGAGCTGTGAGAATTTGGGGCTTGTGAGCATGATCGCAAGGCTTTCTGGCGTGGTGATGAGAATGTGTGGTGGTTTTTTGAGCATTTTTTGCCGCTCATACGCGCTCGTATCTCCTGTGCGCACACCCACACGTATTCCAAGGTCTTCTCCGTTGCGCTCGTTGAGTGCTTGTAGTGGTCGCTCAAGGTTTTTTTCGATGTCGTTACCAAGTGCTTTGAGCGGGCTTACGTAGACGCAGTACACGCGGTCTTCGAGTTGCTCATCTTGTGAGAGTCGCGCAAGATCGTCAAGTACTGCTAAGAATGCGCTGAGTGTATTATGCAGATACATTGCGCCGCTTCCTCCAACGAAATTCTCAAGTCCTGGGACGCTCAGATCCACGAGTTTACCTCTGTAGTGCTGTACATCAATTGTTGTTACTGGAAGCCACACAAGGTTTCTTGCTTGGTGTTCATCAAATTCTAAGATCAGTTCATGATTGTGCGCAAACCCTTGTTTCATGAGCAGATTTGTTGCGCCGCGCATGGCGTCCTCTGTGATGTACCCTGTTCTTCGCGTTACTTCGTAGATGTGCTCAAAGTCACTTGAGAATGCAGCATAGGATGCGTATTGCCTCGCTACAGCACCTATTTTTTTGTACGAGAGGGCGTGTTTGCAGATCTGTTTTCCTGAGGGCTTACGTGTTATGAATTGGCGCAGGGAACGTGTTCGAGGATGAACGAATTCTAAGCGGAGAAAGCGCGCGATATTCTCAATCCCATGTATTGATAACGAGTAGTACGTTCTTTTTGTTTTTTGAGCTGTATTGGAAGCATATTTTCGTTTTTCTCCCATACTTGCAAACACCCCAATTGAGAGGAGTAAGTAGTTGATGAGCTCGATTTTTTGCTTATTTGCTTGCGTCAGCACAATACTTCGTTTGTTTACTTCTGCTTCCAGCGAGAAAAATGTTTGGAGAAAAACTGCTTTTTGTTTTGCAGTGCAATTAAGTAACCAATTAGGAAGGGGCACCCCTCGTCCTCGTCCTGTAGAAATTCCTAGCAACGTCGATACGAATAGTGCAAAGTTTGTTGAGGCAATCACATAGTCGAGCGTGTTTCTCTGCATGAATTCCAGGTTAAATAGGGATTTTGTGTCAGCGAGTACTTGGCTGAGTAGTCCTAAGCGATTTTTTTGACTGATGCAAATACTTGCTCCTGTTTCGTACTCTCCAATGAACCCTTCTGAGGTAACAAACGCGGTCCAGCGGGCGACTCGCTCGTCTACGGTGGTTGGGTAGCGAAAACGTTCTACTCTTCCAGAACGGGTTTGGATGATCACCTCGTGTCTGTGTAGCGTAATATTTTGGAGTCGTGTAAGCCATACGTTCAGCTTTTCACGTCCAAAGACAGTCTTTTTTTGCAATAGGCAGTATGCTGTTGTGAGTCCAATGTGAAGATCAGATGCCAATTCTGTCAGGGTGGTTTCTGCCAGCAAGAGCAGTCTGTACCTGTCTTCTATTGACACATCAAAGTCAGTGAATTCCTTTGTGAGTCGTCTTAGACGTAAATACTCAGCGTAGTCTATTACTCTTTGAGCTGATGTTTTAAGTACTTTGAGTGCTTTTTGAACTGGCAGCGACACTCTTTGCTCGGGCAAATCAATTTTTCTTGGAACTCCTATTCTATCTGTTGTTGTAATATGTTTTGCGGGCACCCAGGTCATTGTCCCGTCTCTGTCAACAAGTAGTGGGTGTTCTGGGCTGACGCTCACACTTCTGCCATACAGTGTTCGTATGGTGATGATCTCGCCTTCATACGATTCGTGGTAAATATGAGCGGGCTTTTCCTCTATGAAATGACCATTAAATGAGTAACTCTTCATCCCTTTGATGCGATGAAGTTCTCCTGTGCTGTCCACTTTGAGGTCTGGCTTTTTCCCTTGAGTGCGCTCAATCAGCTCTCCTGCGGTGATGAGCTTTGCCATGCCTTTTTCTTGAATAATAATTGGTGTGTCCGGAGTGACGCATTTCCCGCTTCCCGTAGGACTGCTGATCAGGGTGTGTTTTCGTTTCTTAATATTCAGAATGCTGTATTGTTGCGGTGGGCTAAAGGTTCCGTACTCGTCCTGAAACCAGCCGTTGACAAGAGGTGTTAAGCTAGCTCTGATAGCTTCTTGCGTGTATGGCTTGGTCAAGTGCGTGATCATAGCTGTAGCTGTCGTCTCAGAGAAATCTCTTGTAGCTTATAAGCGCTTGGCGCGTGTGTCCAGTGTCGTGTGCAGTCGCGAAGGCGTGTCTATCCATACCGTAGGCGCTGCAATGACATGTTTAGTGCTTATTGGCTGCGGGGCGCGCATATGGTGCGTTCACTCACAAACAAGTATGTGTAACTAGCAAGTAGTTATTGTTCGTAATGTTTTTATAGTTCACGCCCTTTATCTGTGTATGAAGCGTCGTTTTAGTCCTTTGCGTTCTGTTGGCGTTGGTTTAGCTGTTGCTTTGGCTGCTTGTGGTGATTCTTCTACTGAGCCTCCTCCTCCTCCGCCTCCTCCTGTTGCTCCTTCAT
>SKXU01000094.1 GCA_007128245.1 Candidatus Woesearchaeota archaeon | reverse complement strand
TAGTCATAGTATTTCCCTTCGAGGAAATTGGGCTGAGTGTAGCGTTTACACGGTCGCCCGTGTGAAGGTGCGCATCCATAAGAGGTGCCAGCGAAGTAATCTCCTTACCCACCTCACGACCAATCTGCATAGCATAATGTCGTATGCGAGCTTCATTTACAAGCTTAATATTGGTTTTCACCCACGCATGCTTACGATGGTATACCCACACAGGTTCGTTGGCATTGTTAATAACAATCTCTTCAAGGTTAGGATCTTTGAGCAATATCTCAAGCTTTCCCAGACCAAGATTTTCTTCGACCAAATAACTTACCAACATACTCTGCTTATGCTCATCCGCTTCAGGAAAATACTGCTTGATCAACTTACGAATCTCCTCTTCAAAATGTCTGCGAATAGCAGATGTTCCCTGCGTTTCCTCCGCTTTTTGTAAGGACTGACTATCCAGTCGGCTAATAAATTCCTGGCGAATTTTCTCAAGAATAAGTTTCGTAGTGTCAGTGACGCTCGTGATATTAATAAGATATGATGGAACCGGATCATCAACATCTTGCGTGATATTGATGTCTACCACGATATCGTTTACAGAAACAGTGTAGCTATCAAGTAGTTGAGGCATGTAATACCTCCATGCATTCATCAAGCCGAATGCGAGCTGCCCTATCGTTAGGGTCTTGTTGTAATCGTCGTTTAAAAAGTTGTGCTGCCTGAGCGTAGTCTCCAGCCCCTAAAGCCTGCACTCCACGTACATACAAAGAAGAAAACGCCTCTGCGTTCTCCATATCAGCAACCGCTTGTGGAGGAGCAGGGCGCTCGTTAATATCATCACTTTTTCGAATAATGTGCACTTCATTCCCAAAATATGAGCGTTTCCAACGCTCAAGCTCTTCCTGAGCCTGCTGCAACTCACCCTCTGAACTCGATGAAGAAGGCTCTTCTTCTTGAACAGGTTGAGGCTCCACCACCTCGGCAGGCGTAGGTGCCACGGCCTCTTCTTGAACGGGTTGTTGCGTTGCAGGAGGAAGCGATGGCGGGACCACAGCTTGCTGTTTTGGAGCAGAACCCCGCATGGATTCTTCGAGAGATATCTTGGGGACTGCAGATTGCCGAGTAGATTGGCCAGTGCCAAAAACATTATCGCTACCCTGCATTTCCTCAAGAATGCGAGCAGTTTTGTGCTTGTCGGCAACATAATCATAAATCTCCTTGTACGCCATCTGCAAGAGCCTATAGTATTGCCGACGCTCCTCTTGATGAGCTATGGGCAACCCCAAAAAAGCTTTCTTAAGCTCGTTAAATAACTGGCATGCGTGATTGAAACGGTCGTGCTTGAGCGCAAGAGAAATCTGTGTTTCGTAGTCACGAGTACTGACAAGCGTTGCGTGTTCGTGACGAATAGGAACACTCACCCTAGTTTTAGGTTCGTGACGGCGGATGAATCGACTCATGTCTTTACGAATCCAGTCCTTAAGCTCCACGCATTACCTCCTGCACGTAATCTGCAAATAACGTTTCAGTATCACTAATACCTCTGCGACCACACTCTTCAGAAAAAAAAGTTTTTTGCGATTGAACTACCGAATCAAGGTGTTCACACCATAGCGTTTCATGTTGCTCTTCAGGAAGCTGCTTTTGTTGACAATACGAAATAAACACAGACTTAAAATCAGATAAGACATACGATTCTTGGTCTACCGCTCGCTTAGGCTGCTCCTTTTGCAAGGAGAATACGTATGGAGTGGTGAATTTGTATTCAATGCCCAACAAGTGCTCCTCCACCAAAAAGTCTATCCATGACTGCACGACCTTCTCTGAAAGGTTTAATCTCTTGGCGACTGCAGGCACAGAAATTCTTTTCTCTGCTTTAACAACACGCATTAAATCGTCAACGCCAGTCTTTAACTCACTCATGTAATACTCACACTCATCTCATACTTTAAAAACACGCTATTTAAACCTTGTTATCTATTTGTGAGTGGTCAACAATCTTCAGAGAACTCTGTTTGAATGCCAGTATAGCCTGCCACGCCGTAGAATGGAAGAATAATACCGTCAAGATACACCCATTGGCCAGTTGTAGGATCTTGCAGCCCAACCAAGCAAGGGTCTTGAGCTTGCGGATAATAATCAACATAACTACGCTGCTGGGCGCCAAACGCCCCTGGAGGATGTAAAAAATGAATTGAATCCGTACGAGTGGCTTGAGGACTCACCTGGAATCGCTCAAAGTAAGGGATTCCTGGAAAGGAAGAATTGGTAGCAACATACGTTCCCTCACGGGCGTGCTCAAAAAAATCATCACTACTTCGTATTATTCGATCTGCAAACCGAATTCTCTGGTGAGAGACACCATCTCGATGAGCAATCGGGTCTATAAGGCCTTCAAGACTCACGAGTTGTTGTACGCGAATCGTGCGATCAATCCTCAGACTATTGGAAGCATCCACCAAAAGCAACCCAAACTCAGCATCAACAACAACCGAGCGAAACCCTGCAGAGCGAATCGCTATGCTTTGTAACGAAAGCTCAAATGGGTCATAATTGAACTGTTCTCGATAGAACTCCTCAATTTGCCGCAGCGGATTATGCTCGCTCCTATCCTGTTCATCGGGCGCATCAAGGCGAGCAAGTACTTGGGAGCGGAAGACAATAGGAACAGTATCCGAGCCAGACAAAGGAGGACCTCTTGCGAGGTCATTGAGTGTTTGACGAGTAATGTAGGTAAGCCATACACGCAATTCCTGCGTTTCGAGAGCATTTACGCGAGTGACTGTTTCTTGGACTTGAACACGAGATTCTTGCACCAATTCACGCTGAGTAGTAGGTGCAAACACCACAAAAAGTACTCCGATGGCCAAGACTGCTGATAACGAAAGAAAAATTCCTCTGCGGTCTAAACCCATACGCGCACCTCAACCAAATCCGGACCTAGCAAAATATCATCGCCTCCAGGACCAGGAAATACCGTAAATAACATTCGACGAGAATTAATCAGAAGAACGCGATCAGCAGCAAGAGGGTCGATGCGCTCAAAATAGAACGTTCCTGCACCAGTTGCAAGAGTGATATTCATTGAATGCTGCACAGGAAGCAAGTCACCCACAATAAGCCCTACAAGTTGCTCAGAGAGCTCCTCGCAATTAGGCGAGCACCGATCAGGGTACTCAAGCCAGACTTGAATTTGCGCCATAGGACTGAGCTGGACGTCATATAGGGCATACTGGTTTCGAATAGTGGGAATAAGGATATCGTTAATCGGAGTGTCAAACAACAAATCAGCCATGTCTAAAGAAGCAATACGAGCTTGCTCTCCTCGAGGAGCCGAGACAAAGTCAGTCACAAGAAAACCAACGCCAATAAACACTATTGCAGCCGCAAAAAACGCATCTATCAAGTAAAACTGGCCGTCCCGCCTCATACACCCACTACGAGCGAATTGTCTTTTAAATCTTTGGAAAGTGAACTCCCGAAACAGAAAGTATATAAACACCAATTCACTCAGAAGGAGTAGCGTTCTTACACAGCGACATAAACCAAAAAAAGGTGATACAATGCCAGAACACTATGATGAAGAGTACGAAGGAGAATTTGATCTCGAAGAAGCAGGCTATCTTGATGATGCTGATGACGAAGATGCGTTTGATAAAGAGTATGAACGCATTTTCTCAGACGACGCAGAGCTTGATGAAGACGTAAAGGCATATGAACGCGACGCAGTCACCGGACGGCGCGCGAAGCGGTCACGAATGTCAGTACTCAACAAATCCAAACTATCAAAGCACGAGATGGACGAGCTGTTTTTAGACTAAACCTTTTTGAAAGAAGAGAGTCTCCTTACGATATGCAAGAAGATATTTGGGATTTTGACGAGCAATCAGTGTATGATTCCGTAGCAAAACATGACGCCAAGAAAGTGCTTTTGCACCTTCCCGATGGACTAAAAATGCATGCGAACGAATTACGAAAGAAAGTGCTCTCACACACCAACGCACAAGAGGTCTTTGTGTGGGGTGGAAGTAATTTTGGTGCGTGCGATCTTCCCGTGGAGGCGCGTGCGCTTGGAGTCGACCTCATCATTCACTTTGGCCACAGTCCATGGAATTACAAGCGAGAAGTAGTTCACTAGATCACAAAGCCCTGAGTCGTTCTTCAAAACGACGCTTCGTGCTTGCTAAGAGTTCTTGAAAGCGCTCAGGCAGCGCAGGGTTGATGACGAACGAAACACGCATATCATCTGGTGTGCCGGAAAAATGCAGTGCTGAGGACCAGCGAGGATATCCTGAGACAAGCTCTACCGACTCTCCTTGCGATAGTTGTCGCACAACATATTTCTCCATAGGAGCGCGTTTGTGCGCGCTGGTTACTTCGTTGTACACATCAACGATTGCTTGGAGAGTTTCTTGATCTGCATTCACTTTAATCGAAGTGGGAGTCTTGCAAGCATATAAATAGCTGGTATGCGTAATACATGGTGGTGATATGCGTATGAAAACCGATTTAATACACACGCTTGCAATTATTTTTGCTGCAGGAATAGTTCTTGTGGGGATCTTGGGAGTTCTTGAACCACAAAGTTCTTCTGAGCAACGAGTACTGTCCGTGAGCGGAGATGCCGTGCGAAGCGTACAGCCAGACGAAGCCACCGTAACATTCTCAGTTATTACTGAGCACGAAAACGCTAATACAGCCCGCACGCAGAACGCTGCTCTCGCAGAACAAGTCGTTTCGGCACTTGCCGAGTACGGCACCGTAGAAACATCAAGCTTTTTCGTAACTCCAATCTATGAGCCGTGGAGAAACGATAACAGAGACCCTCGTATACAGTTGTATCGCGTCACCAATAGCGTGACTGTAACGATGACTGACCTTGAGCGCGTAGGAAACGCAATTGACGCAGGAACGACGGCAGGAGCGAATCAAGTGCAAAACGTCCAGTTTAGTCTCACTGACGCGACGCGAGATGCAATACGTACCGAGCTGTTAGCAGAGGCAGCAAGGCAAGCTCGAGAGAAAGCAGACCACTTAGCAGCAGGTCTTGATGTGCGCATTCGAGGAGTGCATAGCGTTTCAGAGTCAAGCGTCTCCTTTCCTGGACCGTACTTTGCGCGCATGGAATCAGTAGCCATGGACTCAGCAGCTCCAAGCACACCTATCGAAGCACGAGACCTTGATGTGCGCGCCTCTGTGAGCGTACAGTTTGCGCTGCGCTAAATTTTTTCTTTTTTCTTCCACTTCCACAGTACATACGCAGACCCAAAGATAATCAGTCCTGCCGCTGCAAGAGTAAGGTTTTCTACGAAAGGAATGAAGTCTCCGAAAAATGCTCCTAGTGCGGCAATAATGCCTGTGTAGGTAATAAGACCAAGCGTCGCGATGGGAATAAAGCGCTTTGCAGGAATTTTTGACACCCCCGCAAGAATGCTGATGACGTCGATGGGGAGCACAGGAACGGCGTAGACAGCATAGAGTACCCACGGGTTTTTGTGCAGCAAAGCATCATAGCGCTCGCGTTCCGTTGCGGAGGTGCTTTGCTCAAGAAAGCGCCTGCCAAGTTTTCGTGCCAGAAAAAAAACGATTACTGTCCCCACTACGTTTGCAGAGTAGAGAATCGCCCAGGCGTGCCAAAATCCGAAATGTACCGCCCCTAAGTAACCAATGAGTCCTCCGGGAATCGGAGCTATGATGACTTCGATCACGATAATCGCGAAAAAGGATACTCGCGCAGCCACTGGCGCCTGTTCAAAGATGCGCTCAAGACTGTAGAATTGGAGTACAAGTTCTGCCAGGAGCATCAGGACCAGAAACAATGCTGCAAAGATAATGAGCGCTTTTCGTTTGTGATAAAACTGTGTAAGAGCGTTCATGTACTGCTCAGACGAGTATCAATTTAAGAAAGTAGTGGAGAACTTCAACACATTGTTTAAATATACAATCATATTTTCAAGTTGTATGGAAAAAACAATAATTTGCCCAGTCGGTGATCGTCCAGAACTCTTGTTTCCCGCACTCAGAGAATTCAGCGTGAAACACGTTCACTTACTCGTACTAGACGAGTACAAACAAAACGCAGAGCAACTCGAATCAGACCTCAAAAAGTTTCGTATACACACCACAAAAGAAGCGCTTGCCGGAAATGTCTGGGAAGACGCATTTGTGAAAATTAACGAATTCACAAGAAACTTTCCGGATCAAGACAACCTCCTCGTCTATGTAGGAACAGGGGATCGCACCACGCAATGCGCAGCAACATCAGCAGCATTCGTGAACGGACTGCGAGCACTCACAGGAACAGAAGACATCGTGTACGTCCTTCCCGTCATGAAGTTTTCGTACTACAACAAAATTCAAGACCGCAAACTACACATCATGGAACAACTCGCTCAAGGAGAAAAAAGTCTCAACGACATCTCAAAAGCAATGAGAATATCACTCTCACTCCTCTCATACCACGTGCACGGAAACAGAAAGTCAGAAGGACTTATCGAAATGGGAATAGTAGACATCTCCGAAAAAGAGAATCAAACACACATCTCTCTCACACCAATGGGACGACTACTCCTTAAAGGGTACATGCCTGAGTGCGAAGTGTGCTAGAGTAAGCGCGCAAACACAGGAAGAATCAGCACCACCAGAGCGGTGCTGACAATTACCACTGCGCCATACACAAATTTATTCCACGCAAGGACTTTTGCCCCATCAAAAATCCAGAACGGAATCATGTTAAACAGGGCGAGAGCCGCATTGATTGCAAACGCCAAAGCAATAATTTGTGCAAACAACGATCCTCCTGCAATCAAGAATGCCACAGGCAATAGTATAAGTGCTGCCAGTACATTCACAAGAGGCCCCGCAACAGCAATCATACCACTTTCTTTTTTGGACACAAACCCAGATATCACCACTGCACCCGGTGCCGCAAACAAAATACTTGCGAACGCAGCAGCAATAGAGAGTACTAAGAGCGACAGATTCGCTTTGAATTCAGCAAACTTTCCAAAGTGTTGTGCAACGAACTTGTGTGCGAGTTCATGAGCCACAAATGCGACACCAACAGTGATTGCCGCAACCCAAAGATTCGTGAAAAAACTCTCTGTTTGACGAATTGCGATGGCAAACGCAATACTAATGAGTACCCACGCTAAAAAAAAATCTTTAATTTCTGTGTCTGAAAAGCGCATATGATAAGAAGTAGCACATAATTTAAATCCTTATGGGCATTGGATGCGGTCAGTGAAGTTTCCAGTGTAGGGCCCATACAAGCGACTCTGTGCGCGCGTAGGGTAGAACGCAACAAAATATGTTGATGCATTGTACTGATGCCCTCGCAGTACGTGCGGCTCTGCCTGGTAACTAATCGTTCTGTCAAACACGATGCTTGATCGAGGAAGGTCTGGTCGCTGCGTGAAATGAATAACATCTTCTTCAGAGAGATTCAGTTGCTCAACACACACAGATGTTGCGCAACCCGCAAGAACTACGAGAACGAGGAGAAAAGGTTTCATACTCCAAGAAGACGCGTTACGCTACGTTTTTTTAGTCGCATAAACACTTTGCCTTGGCGCATTTCTACTTGTCGATGCAAGACGCTTGCGCCTTTGTGCACAAAGATGTCGATAGTGTTTTGTTCTGTGGATGCGTAGCCGCCTACCATACCATTCATATCCCCCGTATCAGTTCGGGAGTTTTCATTTATAAACGTGGTGCTTGCTTTTGCTGAAACTCCTATCCGAGTGTGGGAAAACGTAACCTGCTAGTCGAGTGTAAAGTATACGCGACGATTATTTTTTCCTTTGTTATCAAACTTCACAAATCGCGCACAACCAATTTCTTGTGTGTTTTTCACATGCGTTCCCCCGCACGCCTGCACATCGATATCGCCAATACGCACTAAACGCACCTGCACAATACCCTCAGGAAACCCTATCTTGAGCGTTGAGAGACGCTCGAGCGTTTCTTCTGCTTGCTGGCGAGAAACTACTTCAGACTCTACCTCAAGCGCGCGTGATACGTACTCGTTGACCACATCTTCAAACGCACGCAGCTGTTCAGGATTATAGTCGTCAAGCTCGTAATCAATGCGACTCTTTTCCAATCCCAGCTGGTTGCCCGTCACCACCGCTCCCTTACGATCCTCAAACACCTTACTTACGAGATGTGCTGCTGTGTGCATACGCATGAGCAGGTATCGTCTCTGCCAATCAAT
>SKXU01000055.1 GCA_007128245.1 Candidatus Woesearchaeota archaeon | reverse complement strand
GAATTCAATCTCATTATTCCGGGTAACACCAACCTCGGTGCGCTCATCGTGCGCATACATGTCAGGAGAAATTGTTGCTACAACATCTGGAGCATCTGGAACTACAAAGTCTACGTGGATTCTGTCTGGGCACCGGCCGTTAGCACATACCGCGTCCACAAACGAAGTAACTGTCGCTTTTCCTGCGCCTCCGCCAAGACCTACACGAACGCCGCTGTCACTCGTGCTCACAACCAGCGACTCAAATCCTTGGATGCGTACACGCTCAGCAGCGTGTTCTTGTTGCGCTGATCGTCTTGCTAATGGCTCAACGAGCGTGAATAATTCTCGCTCCAAATGAAGTACTTCTCGGCACACGTCGCTCTCGCAGCGCTCAAGGAGTGCGATGTCATCTTGTACTATGCGTAGCACTTCACGCATGTTTTCTTCAATAAGTGATGGCTGCGCTTGTGCGCGCTCAGTAAGTCTTTTTCTGCCATCAGCATGTGCGCGCACGGTTTGGCACACATCAGTCTCGCAACGCTCAAGAGCGTGCTGTATCTGAGAAATCGTGTTATGAATAGCGCTTAATGGGTCATCAAGGTGTACGCTGTCAATAAAGGCACGCACGCTGCGCAGGTGCTCACGCACTTCTCGGCACACGTCCTCTGAGCAGCGCTCAAGTAATGCAATATCATCACTGAGAAGCACTCTTGCTTGCTCAAGGTACCGCGGAGCTTGCTGCGGCTCTTGCATGGCTTGTCTGAGCAAGCGTTCGTAATGCACACCATTCTCTTGTACTTGACGGCACACGTCGCTCTCGCAGCGATCAAGCAATTCAAGTGCCAAAGAGACACGCTCAGAGGCATCGTGCGTGTCAGCGAGTGCAGGCGCGAAGAGAAACAGTGACGCAACAAAAAAAGTGATGTACAGCGGCTTCATACAGTGCGTAAAGCCTGCTTCTTAATAAACTCTACGCAGCACTTTTAAGCAAGCACCCAGAGGATAATAGCGATAAGGGTGACTAAACCGCCTGCACCCACGAGCAAGTACCCAATAGTCTTGTTCTTTTTTTCTTGTAATGAACTCTTGCGATAGCGCAGCGACTTTGTGATGAACTCCTCAGGATACCCTGACTTCTCCAAAGACGCGCGTAACTGTTGCTCAGAAGCACCTCGTTTTATCGCAGCATCAAGCCACTCCTCAATCCTCATACCCCTTTCACAGCATAAGGGGTTATTAAACCTTACGACAAGAACATGAGTAACGCGCCATTTAGCAACCCATTGAGCAGGACAAAAGACCAAAACTTCCCTCCAAGAAGACCAGTGTAGTATCCAAGCACGACACTCACCAGATAGTACACCACAAAACCCGCCCACAAAGACCACATGGCAACCAACGCAGCAAGTAACGCAGCAGGAGCAATCATCCATGCACGCCAAGCACCCTCAAGATCAGCAAGCAACTGCAATAAAACTACAACCCCTACAATAGGAAGCGAAGGACTCAACAATACCAGTGTGACAAGCGCATCAACACCTGGGATGCGCAACGAGCGAGCATTGACTGCGACAACGCCTGCATTCACACACCCTAAAATAACAGTTAGCACATCAGGCGAGGAGAATGCAGTGTATATAAGCCTATAGACATAAAAAGACGCCTCCCTCAACACACGTGATGAAACAGCTGCACGCAGAAATGATGCTTCGAGGACTCTCAGAGCACACACAAAAAGCGTATCTACGCTACAACAACGCCTTTGCAGACTTTCTTGACAAACCAATACAAGAGGCGCAGCGAGAAGACGTGAAAGCATTCTTGGCACACATGCTTGCGGACAAGAAAAGTGCGGCAACAGTACAACTCGCGCGCTCAGCACTCTTGTTTTACCTCAACCAAGTACTCGAAAAAGATATTACGGGAGTGAAAAGCCCAAAAATAGCTAAGAAACTGCCTGTGTACCTGACACAACAAGAAGTGCATGATCTCATCCACGCAGCAAGCACGCAGCAAACACGACTCATGATACAACTCCTGTACGCAGCAGGACTGCGCGTGTCAGAACTCGTGGCGCTACGCTACGAAGACATACACGATAACACCCTTACGGTGCGGTCAGGAAAAGGACAAAAAGACCGCATCACCATACTCCCTGAGTTCCTCGCAAAACAACTCCACGGAGAAGGATATATCTTCGGAGATGGCACGATGACAACGCGAAACGTCCAGCAACTCATACGAGAAGCTGCGCGCAAGGCGAAGATACGAAAAAACGTTACTCCGCACGTGCTCAGACACAGCTTTGCAACACACTTGCTTGAGCAAGGAACAGATATACGCGTCATACAAGAACTGCTTGGACACAGCAACCTCCAAACAACACAAATCTACACGCACGTCAGCTCAGAAACCCTTAGGAATGTGAAGAGTCCGCTGGAATGAGTTGAGAGAGCATCTCTTCTTGTCCGGACAATTCGCGCTCAAGAACAGAAAGCACTGCCTTATCACGCACCACACGCGTGAGAGCCCGGGTGGCTTTATGCGTCTGCTTTGCCAAACGAGGAATCTGAATGTCTGCCGCTAACAAGGGAGCACTCTCGGCGGCCCACTCATGAATGGCTTGTAAGTACGACATAAACGCGGCAATCTGCCCTGCTACTTCATGAGCGACATCCTCATCAAACCGCTTAAGACGCTCAACGTCCGCAAGAGCCTCGATGGCGTGCACAAACGCTTGCCCCTCGCCATAGATATCCTTAGCAGCCTTCTTTGACGACTCAGAATCAGGATGCTCCTCCATTACTCCCGCGTGCTCTTGAATCTGCTCAAGCAAGAACGTGAATTTTGGCTCAAACGGAGTACCGCTCACCTGCTCTTGAGAAGGTGTTTTCGCAACTTTACCATGCGCGAGAAGCGAGTCATTCCAACGCACAAGATCAGCGGCTTTATGAGCGGAAGGAATAGCGAGCTCAGAAAACGATGCAGAGCGACTATTTTGCACAAACTGATCAACACGAATACTCATCTTGCGCACACGCACAGACAAGTCTAATTGACGGTCAATTTTATTCAAGATACGCGTTCGCTCACTAAGCATCGATAGGACCTCCTTGTCCGCGCTCATGCGTACTCCGAAAGGTTGATCGCAAACGATCAAGATACATTGCCGTCTCAAAATACTCTCTAAACGCCTTGGCAATAAAGGCATAGTTCTCCTCACTGAGCATAGCCGCGGCAGGATGATGAACGACTTGCTGAGCAGTGGACTCTAAATCGTCAAGAAACGGAATCAAATGATGATAGTGTTGAGAGAGCCGATCAAGAGAATGATCATACGCAGCAGACGTTTGAATAGACTCTTTACGACGATAATCAGCGTTCGCAACCAACACAGAATTCACGTTGTTTCTATACGTGATAACATGCTCAGTAAACTGTTCGACTTGCTGTGCAAACACATCAATGAGTTGTGAGAGAGCCACTTGAGGAGGGACTTTCGCGTTCACACGACCAGGCTCGTGACGAGCAAGCACATCCTTTAAATGCGTCTTTTTTGGTAACTCATGCTCTTGCTGACGCCTACGAGTAAGGTATGCGCCAAGAGCTCCACCGCTCACGACAAGAGCGTACAAGAACAACCCGCACAATAACAACTCCAAGATAATATTATTGTTGAGTACGCGCGACGCCTGACTACTAAACGCTCCATACCACATCAAAAACACGACGAGATACGACAAAGAAAAACTCGTTTCAACAGAGAAACGAGCAACCTGAGACCACAAACGATACAGCCCGACAAGAGCAAGCACGCTTGCAATGATAAGCACCCACCAAGAAATATTCATCTGCCCAAACGGCGTTGTGATAAACGCCGAGACGATGAGTCCCACAGACGCGCCAACAATAAGAGAGACGTGCCTACCAGTTAGAGAACCATAATAGCGTGTGGACTGAAACGCAAACGTCGCAAACCCAGCGAGCACAGCACACACAATCAATGTATCCCAAACACCTGCAATCGAGGTATACGCAGTAGCGTTCGTGGTCGTTGTTAATGGCAGAAACCAACTCATACTTCTTTACTCACCATACCTCTTCGCGCACCTTTGCTTCTTAAAGGTTTTGCCTACCGCATCTGCGCGAGCGCATCAAGTGACGACTCAGGATATAAGATGACTCTGCACGTATCCGTCGTGATCTGCGCTCCGTCACGTTGCGCAAGCGTCACCACAAAAAACACGTCGACAGCCTCTACGTCGCCTCCCAACAAGCTCCACCAATTGTTGACGCCGTCTCCGAGCACGAATGTTACTTTCCGTTCTTTGGTAGGTTCAGGTGGAAGAGGCGAGAGTTGATAGTCAACAGGTACAGTTGGAGGGTTTGTCCGCACGTTATTGGTTACATTGCGCCACTTTCCATTCTGAAATACTCGCATACCAACACGCATCACGTCCGTCATACCGGGGTACTGCTGAAAAAACGATTCGAGCGAATAACTAAGCTTCACAGATGCAGGGTCTGTGACGTTAGGGATTTGCACTGCTCCAACAACAATGCCTCCGCGTCGTTGCTGATTCGTTATTTCCTTAATATCAAACTCAATCTCCGGAAGCTGAGCAGGAGTGATTTGCTCATATTTTACGGCTGCAGTAGCCTCAACAGGATTTCCCTTGCTATCCTTATACTCATCCTTGCCCTTGTACAACTTGCCTCGAAGGTAGAAATGAACGGGAGTATCCGATTTTCTGTTAGGGATCCGCTGTGCGAAATCCTCAAAACTCTTAAACTTCTTGCCCACTGAGAGAAGGACTTTTCTCTCTTCATGATTCACTCCCACAGCGCTCAGAACCACGCGTCTGACTTTCTGCGAGAGAGAGAATCTGCTGTATGCATCCCCATCACGTTTTGTCGGGACAATGCCTATTTCCAAAGAGGTTATGGCATCACCTGAGAGCCAAGCTTGTTTGTCATCAGTCCGAACGAAACTTACGAGCACATCATACTGTGCTTTTAGACCCGTCTCATTGGTGTTCGTAAGTGCGACAAACTCAATCTCCTTGTTGGGAAGGGATCTGGTAGAGAGCTCACGATAGTCTTTGTAACGCTCTTTAGCCGTTGCGCGCCCAATCTTCTGAGGATACACCACCAGCGTAGTGTCAAGATCGCTGTCTTGTGACGGCGCAGTACGTGAGCGAGACTTCGTATCCTTCTTGGACTCTGCACCCTCTTGTTCAGGTTCCTCCTGAGAAGAATCACGATGTATCGTGAACACCACAGTTCGCTTTCCAGTTACTATGTTGTCTTTACGGGTAACTATTTTAGACGTAATAACCAAGCGTTCCGCCCGTGTCTCACCCAACACTTCGTCGAGTGTAGCAAACACAGACTTGTTAGCTCCTTTGATGAGCTTCCATATCTTGTTTCCTTCAAAATCCACAGATATCCCCAGTTTATTTATCCACTTCTCGACATCCTGGGGCTTGGTCCAACGATTTCGTTCATCCCACGAAATAGCTTGAAAGTCTCCTTGAAGCGTTTCTCCCTCCTCTGTCTTTACCTCAAACATCCATGCTGTGTCCTCATCAAGAGGGTCTTGTGTCGAGAAGTAAAGCTCTCCTTCACGTTCTTCGCGTTTGACAGTCTTCGATGAGCATGTGATCTCAAGCGGGCGCGCCGAGTCTGCTCGGTCGCCCTCTCCTGCGTCCTGTTTGAACTCCCCTCCAGGTAGTGCCGATCCGTCAGTGGTGCCTCCTTCTGAAAAAACAGGTTTCTGACTTGGAGGATCAAAGAGTTCATTGCTCCATGTCATCCCGAGGAGAACTTGTCTTTCTGTAATCATCATTAATGCATCATTGAGACTTCTTTGAGCACTCTCGGTGCATTTAGGGAGTGTATCGTGAAGCAGCTTGTCAATCGCAAATGTGTTGTTGCGAAGATCAAGTGTGTTATAGATCTGCTCTTTTATCACTGGAGCAGCGCACAACGCCTCAGGGGCTTGGGGTCTGCTTGCGTGTGTATTATATTCTTTTCTGAACGTCTCCCACGCGCGAGACATCTCAAGGCACACAAAAAACGCTACACGATAATTCTGTGCTAGTTTAGGAAGAGAATTCTCACTAATAGTTCCGTCAGCGTTTGCCGAGATGATATCTGCGCCAGTTTTTTGCACTGCACGAATAGCAAGCAAAAATGCATCTACATCCTTAATTGTCTTATTCCGCTGAGTAGCGAACTTCTCAGCACCAGCTTTGTTTTCAAACGCTTCATTTCGAGCCGCATTCAGAGCCACGAATTGCTGTTGTAGAGCAGGTAAGAGTTGTTGCAGCTGCCATGTTGCTCGTGTGAACTCATCAAGACCAGGAAGCGTGTGGGCAACGGGTTGTGTTTGATCTTCCGGAGGAAGAAGGTCGCCCTCCCACGTGATGTCCGCGCCAAGATCGTCGCCGAGAGCGCGAGCAAACTTACGAGAGTTTAGCTGCTCAGACACGCGCCCTGCATCTCTTGCGAGGCGGTGCGTCGTATCCACGACTTCCACTGCTTGGTCTAAGTCGTTAATCGCTGATATGAGGTCTTGTGTCATGGAATTGGTCCTCCGTCATTTCTTCGGATAAGGTCTCTGAACTGTCCGCGCAGATACGCGATGTCACGTATATCTCTAAAATACGCGTTATATGCAGTGCCAAAGCGTTCATGCAGATTCTCTGGCACGCTACCCACTTCTGGATGCGTAGAGATCGCGCGCGAGAGTTGCTCAATCGTCTGCAGCGATGCACTGAGTTGTTGGTACACTCGGCCCATTGCACGCAGCGTATTCGTTTTTTGCGCTCTCGTAGCAGGCGTGGGAGCGGTGTGATGAGCGTGATTTGCTGCGAGCGCATTATTGAGGGCCTGACGATAACGCGTCTTTAGCTGAGGAAGATCGCCTACTGCTCGAACGAAATCATTAATAGCGCCCTCGAGCGTGTGCGGACCTCTTGGGGGTGTGTCCCCGCCTCCGTTTCCTCCTCCGCCTCCGTTTCTCCCCCCTCCGTCTCCTCCTCCGTTGCCGCCAGAGGTGCTGTCATCGGAGTTGCTTTTTGGAAAAATACTGATAAAACACCAAATAAGTGTTCCAATAGCGATAAGCATGGTGATGGCAAGGAGCACCTCAATCGTAGGGGCGCGAGTAAACGCGTTTTGAAGAGGGTTTGCATACATGGCCGAGACGCCAGAGTACACAAACAAATACGAAATAGCAAATGAGCAATGACGTGGTAACCCCAAAAAATCATGGAGTACGCGATACAAAAACACAAAAAACACTAACCCGAGAACCGTGAGAGGAAGAATTGCGAGTTGAGCAGAACCAAGATTCCACCCATTATTATACGTCCACATCACCATAGAAAGCGTAAGTGCAAGCCCAAGACCAATCGCTACGGGCTTTCCTTTCTTGCCAAAGTTACTCGTGCTCGTAAACACGTACGACGCAAGACCCAAGAAGATACACAAGTAAATGATGGTATCCCACAAGTACGGCGCAGAGAGATAGAGCTGAGCGATATCAAAATAGGAGAACGGAGAATACCAGCTCATTTAGGAACCTCCGGTCTCTTAACTAATCGTTTCATGACTGATCCCTCGATATTGGACAGTTGATTATGTAGCTGGGTGATGAAACTGAGAACCTTAGGATGATCCTTATGTGCTTCTTCTGCTTTTTCGAGACTCTTTCTTAGATTGCTAAACGTGTTTCGGACTTTAGGGGCTTCTAGTTTCCCTGTAGGAGCCGCTGAGAGCAGATTGCCATACTCTGTTATGATCTTATGTGCCTGTTCATGGGCAGCGATGAGTGCAGGGGTTGTTCCGACTGCCGCTCGCATCTCCTCAGGAATCGCTTCTGCATCCTTGTCCTCACGGTTGAGAACTCGTCGCAGCCGGTCCAGGGCGTTGCGAGCACCCGCGTGAGAGAGTACTTTCGCATGGTTTTCGCCTTGCTTTTGTCGCAGCACTTCTCGTTGGGAATCAAGTTTTTGGACTACTGCAGTCGCCCGTGCAACATCCGCGTTTCTCAGACTCTCTGACATATCCCTTCCGTACTGAACAACATTCTCTTGAAGTTTCTTTATAAACTCTTCTAGCTCTTTCTCAAACTCCCCAAGACTTGACAAGTGTGCTGCGATGTTTTTATTATCCGTGTCCGCAGTTTGTATCTCATTTCGAATGGTTTCAAGATGTGTACGTAACTGTATGCCTTTTTGGATTTCCTCACTTAATGCATCAATGAGCTTTGAATACTCTTTTTGCAAGGTACTGCTGTTTTGCTGATCGATCGCACTCAACACTCTTCTCACTTGATCTTGTTGAGCAGTAACTTCGTCTGTT